>NZ_MVOK01000007.1:0-259584 GCF_002018915.1 Pseudomonas sp. MF6396
ATTCGGTCTTGTTGCCCAGCGGGTCGACCGTCTCTACCAGGTTGCCGCGCTCGTCGTAGTCGCGCAGCCAAAGGCCACCCTCGGCATCGCGGATCTTAATCAGCTGGTCATGGTCGTCGTAGGCGTAATGCAGCGTGCTGTGGTCGGGACGGATGTGCTGCAGCAGGTTGCTACGCTCATCAAAGCTGTAGCGGTCCTGGCTACCGTCGGGGTGCACGTGGCGGATGATGTTCTTGCGTGCATCACGGAACAGCCATTGCTCGCGGCCATCGGGATGTACGACGCGGTAGGTATAGCCAAGGGCGTCGTAGTAGTACCAGGTTTCCTGGCCGTGGGCGTCGGTGACGTAGGTCAGGCGGATGTTCGGGTCCCACGCCAGACGGGTCTCGAAGCTGCCGTCATCCGCCCATTCATGAATCGCCTTGGCGTGCGGGCCTGTGCCATCCCACTCGAGGTTGAGGCCACGGTCGGTGCGGTCGGTGTAACGGGTGATCAGATGATGCTGGTACTCATAGTGCCAAGCGGCACCGTTTTCATCCTGAGCCGCTACCAGGTCACCCGCGCCGTCGTAGTGATAGGCGCACAGTTGGCGCAGCGGCTTGCCATCGACCACCTGCCACACGCCCTGGATATGCCCCTGCTCATTCAGCAGGGTGCCCAGTTGCAGGTGCACCTTGCTCGGGTCGTCGTCCTGGTAGGTGTTGATATCGGACAGCACCGGCTGGCCGTTGTGGCGATGCTCGTAATGCAGCATGGCACCGGCACCGCTGCGCAGGCGAATGTGGGTCAGGTAAAAGCGCTCGCCGACCTGGGCATAGGTTTCGAACCGATCCTGGCCCCGCACCAGGGTCAGCTGCTGTGCACGGGTGCGCTTGAGGGTCAGGTATTCGATGGGGTCGTGGTGCCAGGTGTCGACCTCGAGCCACGGGAAGTCGTGGCTGCGTCCATCGCTGTCATGCAGCACCAGCCCCTTGTCGACCACATCGATGCAGGTGGTGAACTCGGTGATCCAGCGTGCGCCTATGGTGCCGCTATCCAGCGCGTCGAGCCGCGAGTTGTAGACCCGGGCCCAATCCACCGGGAACGGGCCGGACAACGCGAAGTCCTGATGAACGACGGTCTCGTCGCCGAGCACATGGCCGATGCTGTGGCCGGTACAGGGACAGATACCATTCTTGTCGGTATTGGGGGCCTTTTTGGCCCTGACCTGGCGGCTGACCACCTCGGTCGGGCCTTCACTGTGGATGTGCCGCGCCTGCTGGGTGACCCCGGGGCGAATGCTGGTGGCAACGCCGCGCCTGGCGGGGTGTGCCAGTACGGTTTCCAGCAGGCGGCTCAGCAGCCAGGCAATGCTGTTTTGCATGCCAGGGGCGCCCAGGGCTTCGAGGCGATCCGGCACCGACGCGGCCAACCCGTCGAGCGTGTGCACCAGCGGGCGCAGCAGGCTTTCCAGCGCCTCGCCGAAGTGGCTGGCGACATGGTTGTAGGCCGCCTTGAGGTTGCCCTCGGAGGCATTGGCCAAGGCCGACAGCGCCAGGCGCCAGGCATCAGTGCTCAGCAGCGAGTCGTACAGCGCCGCCTGGGTCATCTGGGTGCGTGACAACTGGTGGCTGGCTGCGGCGTCGAGTTGGCCCCGGGCAGCGGCTTCTATGGCCCTGGCCAGCGTGGTGAACAACAGGCGCGCGGTGCCGGCGGCCTCGCCGAGCATGGCCGGCAACTGGGCCAGCGCCTCGCGTACGTAGTGTTCCAGGGCGCCGCGGATGTTGGCATGCAGGTGGCCGTCAATGATCTCCAGGATCACCGCGCCGATGTTCGCCCCCGGGCGACGGCGCAGGGTCTGGCGGGTCAATTGCAGCACCGGGCGCAGCACCATGCGCGCCTTGGCCAGGCCTGGGGGAAACGGCACTACGCCGATCAGGTTGATGCCCAGGCTGACCCAGTCGAGCGGGTCGGGGGACGGGCTTTCCAGCAGCGTGAGGATGTCGATCAGTACATCCACACCGGCCAGGGCATTACAGAGCACCGGCACATTTTCGCCGGCCTGGCGCAGCAGTTGCAGGTTCACCAGGCCGTAGGTGGCCTCGCGCAGCCAGTGGTCGACAGAGGCGGCAGCAGCGCCGAGGTCTTCACTTAGCAGGGTTTCGAGTGGCGCAATCGCAATCTGGATCTCACGCTCGCTGGACGTGGACGCTGTGGGGGAAGCAGACATCGGGAATAGCCTTCCTAGGCAGGGGCGAAGCGCCCTGGGTGGTCCATGAAGGCAAAGCGTACGAGGGCAAGGAATTCTCAGATATGGAGAAACTTCCTGGAGTTGTGTGGGATGTGTCACATAAAGATGTAGATGCCGCGGATATACACCGGCACCGGCAGGCGGTCGAAGCCGCGCACGAACACCACCTGCTCGGCGCGACCGCCGATGTAGCCCAGGTTGACGCTGGGGCCCTGAGTGAAGGTGCTGGCGACGGTTAACACAATACTTTTCGTACAGTGCCTAGAGCGCCCTATCCAGCACGTCACCTACTTCCCATTGACTTGCGTTGCCTACTCTAATGTTTGGAACTTATGTGGCAACTGCTGACAGCTCGAGAACGCATTTATCGTCACTTCAGTTTTCTACAAAACCAAGCTCCTCATTGCGCGGCTAGGTGCGTTTCCGATCTGGCACCACGTCCACATACCAGTGGCTTCCATTGGGGACCTCCAACGTCACAGGCACATTGGGCAACAGTGGCCTCATTGTATAATGAGGCTTGAAGGGGGCTTTCTTCGTAGAATTGTCTGAGTTGAGCCATTCCATAATGACAACGTCGGTAGAGTCCAGCTCAATCAGATAGAACTTAAAATCTGAATTATTTGTTAATTTGAATCGAAGAGTTTCTGGCCCTTCAGGCGGCACAGTTAAGGAGTCGGCGGTCGTCGCTATAAACCTTCCGCCGAAGTAGAGATTGAAGTCATAAATGGTTTGGGGCGATGTTAATGGGGATTTTGTACCCGTGGTGGGGTCGTTGACTTTTTTGTAGTGGAAATAATTGATCTTACCCTCCATTTCATTTTGGAGGTGCACGTTGAAGTATGTTGCACTCATGATCGATGCTCCCAGGATAGCCACGCGGCTTTGTGTTCCTAGATAGCTTGCTACGTCATTTTGCTTGTCACAACTGTCAACTTTGCCAGTTGCATCGAGCGGATCCAGCCTTGCTGCCTTAGCAATAATGCACAAGCATCCGGCTCCCGCTTCATGGGGGGTGCGCATACAGGTGTAGAGCGTGTAGAAGCCCCGCGCCCAACCCGCTAACCTTGCGAGCTCGCAGGCAATCCAGCGAACGGGCCTCGCGCACTGCTACTGCGCCACCCGAACATCAGATGGCAGCTCCACTCAAAAAGGGAGGGTGTTGCAACGGCAATCACCCTCCTCTGTTCAACGCATGCACTACTTAAAAATGCTGACGACGCGAGAGCTGAACTAGGGTCACTTGAGTTCTGTACAGCACCCAAGCTCCCCGTTGCGCTGCCAGGGGAAAAGGTCAGTCTTCGTTTTTTGCTTCGCTCACCGCCCATACGCTTCCTTCGATTACCGCCACACTAGTTGACCTTCCTGGACGTAGCAGCCATGCGTACCATTTAGAGGGGTCGCCACGGCGAGGTTCGTAGTCGATCCAGCGCCGTAGTACCCCCCCTGGAAACCGCTTCGGTCCTGTATTCACCCCCCCAACCATTTGGTTGTATCTATCGATTATTAACTCGCGCTGAGATTGAACGTCTTCCTCACTTTCGTCCCCCGGAATGTCCTCCAGCGCGGCTATTACCCAGTCGGGATAAGGGGGCTCACCGTATACGCGGAGCAACCCGACAGGAAAACCTGAATTATTTGTAAATTTGAATCGAAGAAGTTTTGGATCTTCAAGCTGCGTTTGGTAGGACTCGGCGGTCGTCGCTATAAACTTTCCGCCGGGGTAGAGATTGAAGTCATAAATAGTTTGGGGCGATGTTAATGCGGATTTTGTACCCGAGGCGGGGTCACCGAACTTTTGGTAGTGGAAATAATTGATCTTACCCTCCATTTCGTTTTGGAGTTGTACGCTGAAGGATGTTGCACTCATGATCGATGCTCCCAGGAAAGGCACTCGGCTATGTGCTCCTGGATAGCTTGCGACGTCATTTTGCTTGTCACAACTGTCAACTTTGCCAGTTGCATCGAGCGGATCCAGCCTTGCTGCCTTAGCAATAATGCACAAGCATCCGGCTCCCGCTTCAGGGGGGGTGCGCATACCGCTGTAGAACGTCTTGAATCCCCACCCCAACCCCGCTAATCTTGCGACGTCGCTGTCAATCCAGCGACCGGGCGTCGCGGCCCGCTAATGCAAAAGGCGCTACAGCGCCCCACCACTACAAATTGCAGGCGCTTTTTTTGTGCCTGCTTTCTGTGTAATGGCGGCTGTGCGTGGGAGACCTTCGGGTCTGCCGAGTTCCTTTTGCCTCGGTCCGCGAACCCGCGTACAGCTGCCACCCCATTCGCGTCGCGGCGAACGGTGGCAGCTCCACTGCAGAAGGAGCACCACAATGAGTAAAATCGTTCCCGATCCGCCAGCTACTCCCCGCCGCAAACCCACCTACACCGCCTTCGGCTGTTGCAACGGCAATCACCCGCCCCTGTTTTCAGTCTGCGAAGGCATCGAGCTGGAAGACGCCCTGGTTCACCTGTCGCTCCAGATCCAATGCGCCAAGGACACCACCGCCCAAGCCTGCGAACGCGCCGACGAGCAGTTCAAGACGCTGCTGATCGCCGCACAGCAATCGCTGGAAATGAGCACCGTACTGATCGACACCGTGCTGGACGGCATGGAAGCAAACGCGGCACCCGAGTAACGACGCAACACACGGGCCGCACACGCGGCCTACCGAGCTCGCTCCGCCCACCAAAACCCCACCTGCCCCCCCACATCACGCACTCTCCCCTTGCTGTCCACGGCCCACTGGCACTAGGATGCGACAAATTCTCAAATGCACCTGGCTATCATGCTGAGGTTTTCCGTGTCGTCGCCATCCACTTTCCGCACCCCTCATGCCGATGTTCGTGCGCTGTACATCAACCATCACGCCTGGTTGCTGGGCTGGTTGCGCAAGCGCATGCGCCACGGCGACCACGCGGCGGACCTGGCCCACGACATCTTCGTGCACATCCTCGGCAAGCCGGAGCAGCTGCAGCAGTTGCGTCAGCCGCGTGCCTGGTTGAGCACCGTGGCCCACGGGCTGCTGGTGGATCGCGTGCGTCGCCAGCGGGTCGAGCGGGCGTATCTGGAGGCCATCGCACACCTGCCCGAAGCCGAGGTGCCGTCGCCCGAGTCGCAGCTGATACTGCTGGAAACCCTGACCCGTGTGGACGCCCTGCTCAACGGCCTGCCGCCCAAGGTGCGCATGGCCTTTCTGCTGTCGCGCCTGGAGGGCCTGAGCTACAAGGAGATCGCCGAGCGCCTGGCGGTAAGCCTGAGTTCGGTGGAGAAGTACATGGCCAGCGCCATTCGCCATTGCTACCTGGCCCAGCGATGAGCCGCCCGCCATTGCCCGAACTGCCCGACAACGTGCTGGACCAGGCCATCGGCTGGCTGGTGCGCATCGAGTCCGACGGCGCCAACCCGCAACTGCTGGAGGCCTGCCAACGCTGGCGTCAGGCGCACGCGCTGCATGAGGTGGCCTGGCAAGCGCTGCAAAAAAGCGATGCCACCTTCCAGGGCCTGGCCGCACTGCCCGGCTCGGTGGCGCGGGACACGCTGCAACGCCTGCAAGGCGGTCGTCACAGCCGACGCCAGGCGCTCAAGCTGCTGGGCGTGGGGCTGCTGGCCAGCGGCGTTACCGGCTGGTCGATGCGTGACAGCACGCTGGTGCCCTGGGGCGCGGACTACGCCACCGAGGTGGGCGAGCGCCGTCAGTTCGTGCTGGATGACGGCACCCGCCTGCAACTGAACACAGCCAGTGCAGTGGACGTGCAGTTCACCGCCCAGCGCCGGTTGATCGTGCTGCGGCGCGGCGAAATCTTTATCGACACCGGCAAGGACGCCGCCACGGCGGGCGGGCGTCGCAGCTTCTGGGTCAGCACGCAGCATGCACAGTTGCAGGCCATCGGTACGGCCTTTGCGGTGCGTGATGAAGCCAGCGGCACGCGGTTGCGGGTCGAGGATGGGGTGGTGGCGATTCAGGGCAAGGGCCAGCCGGTGATGGTTGCCGCCGGGGAGCAATACCTGATCGATGCAATCGGCAGCCAGCGGGTCGAAACCAGCACCCTCGACGCCAGCGCCTGGGCGCGCGGGCAACTGGTGGCCAAGCGCATGCAACTGCGCGAGCTGACCGCAGAACTGGCGCGCTATCGCCACGGCTGGCTGCGCTGCGACCCGGCCATTGCGCACCTGGAGGTGTCGGGCGTGTTCCAGCTCGATGACATCGACCAGGCCCTCAGCGCCCTGAGCGATTCGCTGCCGGTGCGGGTGGAACGCTTTACCCCGTTATGGACCCGTATCGTCGCCCGGTAAGGCTGATGAGAAGAAATCTCAAAAACTTTTACGGGTTTTGCCACCCTCTTCGACAGACAGGCAATACACCTCGTCATTCGAAAGGAGCACGCCGTCCATGTCTTCTGCTTTTATCCCCACCCGGCCTTTGCAGCGCAGCGTGCTGGCACTGACCCTGCGCAGTATGTTGCTGGCCGGTGCCACCAGCGTGTCGCTGGCCAGTGCGGCCGCGCAGGCCGCCGAGGCAAGCAGCCGCCACTACGAGCTGGCGGCAGGCCCGCTTGAAGAATCGCTCAACAGCTTTGCCCAGGTGGCCGGCATCAGCCTGCCGTTCGACCCGGCGCTGGTGCAGGGCAAGCGCGCCCCGGCACTGCGTGGGGACTATGCCGTGCAGGATGGCCTCGAACGCCTGCTGGCCGGCAGCGGCCTCACGGTTACCCGCACCGCAAGCGGCAATTACCTGCTGATTGCCCGTAGCCAAAACGGCGATGCCCTGGAACTGGGCGCCACCACCATCAGCGGCCTGGGCCTGGGCTCGACCACCGAGCACAGCGGTTCGTACACCACCGGCGCCATGCAGACCGCCACCAAGCTGCCGCTGTCGCTGCGCGAAACACCGCAGTCGGTCACAGTGATTACCCGCCAGCGCATGGACGACCAGGGCATGCGCAGCCTCGACGACGTGGTGCAGGCCACGCCCGGGCTGCGCCTGTCGGCCGCGCGCCCGGCCAACAGCGAGTTCTTCGCCCGCGGCTTCCCCATCACCAACCTGATGTTCGACGGCCTGCCCACCACCTACAACGCCGACTGGGTGGCCACCGCCGACCTGGCCCCCTATGACCGCGTCGAAGTGGTGCGCGGCGCCACCGGCATGATGCAAGGGGCCGGCAACCCGTCGGCCGCCATCAACATGGTGCGCAAGCGCCCTACCCAGGCGTTCCAGGCCAGCGTGACCGGCAGCGCCGGCAGCTGGGACAACTACCGCAGCGAGCTGGATGTGTCCGGCCCGCTGAACGACAGCGCCAGCGTGCGTGGCCGCATCGTCGGCGCGTACAACGACAAGGGCAGCTATCAGGATTACGCCGGGCGCGAGCGCGGGGTGTTCTACGGCATCAGCGAGTTCGACCTCACCGACAGCACCACCCTGACCGTGGGCGCGTCCGACCAGAACGACAATAACAACATCAACTGGGGCGGCCTGCCGGTGAACCCCGATGGCAGCCACATGGGCTTTTCTCGCTCCAAGACCTTCGGCTACAGCTGGTCGCACCAGGACGTCGAGAACAAGACGGTGTTCGTCGAGCTCGACCAGCGCTTCGACAACGACTGGCGCCTTCACCTGGGCGCGTCGAAAAACTGGTCCGAATTCAAGATGATGGGCGGCGTGCTGGAGCGCAACAACGACGCCACCTACCGCCAGCGCATCTTCAACCAGAACCGCGACTTCGATCAGTCCACCTACGATGTCTACGCCACAGGCCCGTTCACACTGCTGGGGCGCGAGCATGAACTGGTGGTCGGCGCCAGCAAGCGCCAGCTCAAGACCGAAGCCACCGGCGGCACGGTTTTCGTCGATGTGCCGGACATCAACCGCTTCAATCCGGGTGGGCTGGCCAGACCGAACGTGCCGGACATCTACTCCATCGACGACAAGGTCGATCAGGAAGGCCTGTACCTCACCTCGCGCTGGAACCTGGCCGACCCGCTGAAGGTGATACTCGGTGCACGCCTGGACTGGTACGACGCCACGGCCATCTATGACCAGATCAACGACCAGTACTACACCTCGGGCAAGACCAAGGTGGTGCGCAACGTCACCCGTTATGCCGGGGTTATCTATGACCTGGACGACAACCATTCGGTGTATGCCAGCTACACCGATATCTTTCAGCCGCAGACCGAGAAGGACGGCCAAGGCAAAGGCATCGAGCCTATTACCGGCGAAAACTACGAAGTGGGTATCAAGGGTGAGTATTTTGGCGGCGCGCTGAATGCCAGTGCTTCGCTGTTCCAGATCGACCAGCTCAACCGCGCGGCCGAGGTGGCGGATGCAAGCCTGTGCAAGGTCATCCCGGTGGGTAGCTACGGATGCTATGAAGCGGCCGGCAAGGTGCGCAGCCAGGGCATCGAGTTCGAGATCAATGGTGCGCTGACGCCCAACTGGCAAGTGGGCGCCGGCTATACGTTCGCCCAGGCCAAGTACGAGAAGGATGCCGACAAGGCCAAGGAAGGCCGGCTGTTCGACACCGACCTGCCGCGTCATATGTTCAAGGCCAGTACCACGTACCAGTTGCAGGGTGATCTGAAGCAGTGGCGAGTGGGGGCCAACCTCTATAGCCAGAGCGCGACCTTCAACAAGGGCAGCAATGTGTTCGGCAACTACCATGTCGAGCAGGAGGCGTATGCGCTGGTCGGGTTGATGGCGGGTTACCAGGTCAACAAGCATCTGGACACGCAGTTGAACATCAACAACGTGTTCGACAAGAAGTACTACCAGGGCATCGCCAGCAACTCCACGTGGAGCCCATATGACGTGTTTGGCGACCCGCGCAACTTGATGGTTACGGCGAAGTACAGCTTCTGATGATGCGCCGGGGTCAGCGTGATTGCCGGCATATGCAGATTGGCTGATGCACCGTGCATTCAGGCGCTGCGACCGCTTCGCGCTCGATTCGCGGGTCAAGCCCGCTCCCACGCCCTGCGGGCAGAAGCGGATTATGCATGGCTCGATGATCTGTTTCGGGCCGCCAGGCCGTAGGAGCGGGCCTTGCCCCGCGATCTGGTGCGTAGCGCCAGCAAAACCTGCACATGCGGTTCGCCTGACACACCGCGTACTCAGGCCTTGCGACCGCTTTGCGCTCGTTCGCGGGTCAAGCCCGCTCCCACGCCCTGCGGGCAGAAGCGGATTATGCATGGCTTGATGATCTGTTTCGGGCCGCCAGGCCGTGGGAGCGGGCCTTGCCCCGCGATCTGGTGCGCAGCGCCAGTAAAACCTACACATGCGGTTCGCCTGACACACCGCGCACTCAGGCGTTGCGACCGCTTTGCTCTCGTTCGCCGGCAACGCCGGCTCCTACACCCTTCGGGCAGACTCCGCCTCTGGCCGCCAGGCCGTAGGAGCGGGCCTTGCCCCGCGATCTGGTGCGTAGCGCCAGTAAAACCTGCACATGCGGTCTGCCTGATACATCGCGCACTCAGGCCTTGCGACCGCTTCGCGCTCGTTCGCCGGCAACGCCGGCTCCTACGCCTGCGGGCAGATGCTGCCTCTGGCCGCCAGGCCGTGGGAGCGGGCCTTGCCCGCGATCTGGTGCGTAGCGCCAGTAGAACCTGCACACGCGGTCTGCCTGATACACCGCGAACTCAGGCGTTGCGACCGCTTCGCGCTCGTTCGCCGGCAACGCCGGCTCCTACGCCCTTCGGGCAGATGCTGCTTCTGGCCGCCAGGCCGTGGGAGCGGACTTGACCCGCGATCTGGCGCGCAGCGCCAGCAAAACCTGCACATGCGGTTCGCCTGGCACACCGCGCACTCAGGCCTTGCGACCGCTTCGCGCTCGTTCGCCGGTAACGCCGGCTCCTACACCCTGCGCAGACTCCGCCTCTGGCCGCCAGGCCGTGGGAGCGGGCCTTGCCCCGCGATCTGGTGCGTAGCGCCAGCAAAACCTGCACGTGCGGTTCGCCTGACACACCGCGCACTCAGGCTTTACGACCGCTTCGCGCTCGTTCGCCGGCAACGCCGGCTCCTACGCCCTTCGGGCAGACTCCGCCTCTGGCCGCCAGGCCGTAGGAGCGGGCCTTGACCCGCGATCTGGTGCGCAGCACCAGCAAAACCTGCACATGCGGTTCGCCTGACACACCGCGCACTCAGGCGTTGCGACCGCTTCGCGCTCGTTCGCCGGCAACGCCGGCTCCTACGGCCTGCGGGCAGACTCCGCCTCTAGCCGCCAGGCCGTAGGAGCGGGCCTTGACCCGCGATCTGGTGCGCAGCACCAGCAAAACCTGTGCACGCGCCCTCAAAGCCTCCCCACGCACAACGCTCACGCTTGCAGCGCAACCTTTAGTAAACTCGCCCCACCGGCAATACCGGCAAGGCTCTGCAGAACACCTGCAACCTCCCCGCCATCGCACCGCTTTCAAGCATCTACAGGCCCAGCAGAACCATGAACCGCCAAAAGAAGATCAAGCAGATACTCAAGGCCAACGCCAAGAAGGCCAGCGCCAAGCTGGCCCCCAAAAGCAAACCCAAATACATCTGCAAGGCCGACCGACTGAAGCTGGCTGCAGAAGCCGCCGAAACCCCGACCCCCGCCGCCGAAGGCTGAGCCACACCTGTCACGCAGCACCCGCCTGCTGCGTTATCCACTCGATGAACGCCTGCACCTGCGCCCGCTTCAAGGCCGCTTGGCGCGTTACCAGGTAGTACGCAAATCGCGACGGCCACGGCCTGTCCAGCGCCACCACCAGCCTGCCGTTGTGCAGATCTTCCTGGGCATGGTTGTCCTGCACCAGGGCAATGCCCTGCCCGCTCGCCGCCGCGCGCAGCAGCAACAGGTCTTCATCGTAACTGGCACCGCGCTGGCTACGGCTGTCAGCCTCCACGCCATGCGCTTGCAGCCACAGCGGCCAATCCGCTCGCTCGGTGTCGTGCAGCAACGGGTAGTTCAGGCAATCCTGCGGGCTGTTGATCGGCGGCCCCTCGGCCAGCAGCCGAGGGCTGGCCACCGGTAGCAGCACCGGCGCCATCAGTGGGATCGACTCCAGCCCCGGGTACTGGCCCAGGCCATGGCGCAGCGCAATGTCGATGCGCTCGCGCTGGAAATCCACCAGCCTTGCCGACGCCTCCACCCGCACTTCGATGTCAGGATGCCGGGCACTGAAGTCACCCAGGCGCGGCACCAGCCAGGTGGACGCGAACGACGGCACGGTGCTGATGGTAAGCGTTTGCTCGTGGGTGAACGACTCAAGTTCGAGTAGCGCGTTCTCGATCTGCCCAAAGCCCCGCGACAACCCGGGGAAAAGACGTGCGCCGGCCTCGCTGAGCTGCACCCCATGCCGCCCCCGCACCAGCAGCGTGACGCCCAGACGGTCTTCCAGCTGGCGGATCTGCTGGCTGATGGCGCCGGGGGTGACGCCCATGTGCTCGGCCGCCGCCTTGAGGCTGCCCAGCCGTGCAGCTTCGGTAAAGGCGCGCAGCGCCAGCAAGGGTAGAACGGCGCCCATGGCGTATTCCCTGGTTTAGAAAATCTAACGTCAAAGCGCAGGACTAATCGTTTTTGTCCCAGGCAATCACTCACTAGCATGGCACCCACACCACGCAACAAGCATTAGTCTGCCTGAGGTATGTGCCCTGTGTCCGATCCTGACCTGATTCTCTACACCGACAGTTCGCCAAATGGCTTCAAGATCACCATCGCCCTGGAAGAAATGGGCCTGCCCTACAGCCTGCGCCATGTGCGCATCGATGAGGGCGAGCACCAGCGGCCCGAGTTTCTTGCGCTCAACCCGCACGGTCGCATCCCGGTGCTGATCGACCGCGCCACCGGCATCACCCTGTTCGAGTCCGCCGCCATCCTGCTGTACCTGGCGGACAAGAGCGGCCAGTTGCTTGGCCACGACGCCCCCGAGCGCTGGGCATGCATCACCTGGCTGATGTTTCACAGCGCCAGCATGGGGCCGTTGCTGGGCCAGCGCGTGCACTTCGAATGCTTCGACACCGTGCCCAACCCTGCCGTCATCCAGCGCTACAGGACCCTCACCGAAGCCACCTTCGTCACCCTCGATCAGCACCTGGCAAACCAGCCGTGGCTGGGTGGCGCCACCTATTCGATTGCGGACATCGCCACCTTCGCCTGGCTGCATATCGCGCAGCTGGTGGGCTTCGACTTCAGCCTGCAGCCCTGGTTGAGCCGATGGTACGCGCAGGTTGAGCAGCGCCCTGCGGTGCAACGCGGCATTCGCCTGCCCGCCCCTGCCACCGGCCCATGAACCCCGACACCAAGGAACAGGCATGAACACCATGACCCACCCCACTGCACCCGTCGTCACCTGCGGCGCGAACGCCGAAGCCTTCGCCCACCACCCCGGCTACCGGCGCATGTTCGCCGCCGATCACCTGACACTGGGCATCTTTCTGCCACTGCGCTTCTACCAGGGCGACATGGCGGTGCTTCACGCCCAGGCGCAGCATGTGAGCGAGATCGAGCACCTGGGCTTTGCTGCCGTATGGGTGCGCGACGTGCCCTTGTTCGACCCGGCCTTCGGCGATGCCGGCCAGGTGTTCGACCCCTTCGTGTACCTGGGCTACCTGGCCGCCCATACCCGGCACATCGCGCTGGTCACCGGCAGCGCCATCTTCACCTTGCGCCACCCCATCGACCTGGCCAAGTCTGCCGCCAGCCTCGATCGCCTGTCGGGCGGCCGGTTGGTGATGGGCATCGCGTCGGGGGACAGGGCCGTGGAGTTCCCCGCCTACGGCCTGGCCCATGACCAGCGCGGTGAGCGCTTTGCCCACAGCGTGGACTACTTTCGGCAATTGCTGGCGCAGGGCCCTGCGACCCTCCGCTCGCCGCTGGGCCAGATGAGCGGCACGCAGTTGCTGCCACAACCGGTCACCGGGCGCATTCCGCTGATCGTGACGGGGTCGTCGCGTCAATCCCTGCAGTGGCTGGGTGAGCAGGCCGATGGCTGGCTGACCTACCCGGACGCCACCCACACGGCGCAGGGCCCGCTTCGCCTGGCAGAAAAGGTTCGGGCGTGGCGCTCGCAGATCCCCAACGGCGGGTTTCGCCCGCACATGACCAACGAGTGGATCGACCTGGACGAAGACCCCGACTTCCCGCGCACGCCGTTGCAAGGTGGGTATGTGCTCAAGACCGGGCGCAACGGGCTGATCGCGTTGCTTGGCGAATGGAAGGCAGCGGGCGTCAATCATGCGGCGCTGGGCATTCAGATGGCCCGGCGGCCGGTTGACGAGGTCATTCAGGAATTGGCCGAAGAAGTGTTGCCGCTGTTCCCCACCTTGCAAGGGCCAGCGCCGCTGGCCCAGGGGTGGTAGCACTTATCCGGCGCAGGGGTAGCCCGTTTCGACAGCCGAGGCCACCGCCTCGGCAAAGTCCAGGTCCGGGTTGAGCGCGGCCACCAGGTCGGTGGTCAGCGAATTGGGGTGGCGATGGTGATTCAAGCCAGGCTGACAGTACCCGCTTCTCCCGTGCGTGTGTCATATGCGACCAGGGCTTGCCGGGTGGCGTCGGCAGTGCAAACGCGCTCGCCATTCGGGTTCCAGACCGCGGACTGGCCTGCACCGATGAAGTTGTCGGCGGGGCCTACGCAGTTGGCCATGATCACGGTCATGCCATGCTTGCGGGCCATTGCCGGGTAATGGTTGCAGGCCAGGTCCACGCCCTTCTGCGACTTGGCCACGCTGGCCAGGTACACCTGGGCACCTGCCGCGGCGGCCTGGTCTGCATGGGCGGGTTGCAAGGATTCGTAGCAGATCGCGGGCACCAGAACATGCCCGCCCTGGCGGAACACCTGCTGCTGGGTACCAGGCGTGAAGAATGGCAGTTCGTCGGCGTGCAGAAGCTGCTTGGAATACACCGCACGTGGCAGCCCTGGCTGGAAGGCGATCATGCTGATCTGGGTGCCCTCCCTCCCCTGGGTTGGCGCACCCACGGCGATGAGCAGGGTGTAGCGATCGCTCAAGGCCTGGAACGCATCGAGGCGGCTGTCGGTGGGCGCCATCGCCAGGCCACCGGCCAGTTCGGGTTCGTAGCCGGTCAGCGAAAGTTCGGGGAAGACCACCACATCGGCTCCCTGGCTTGCGGCGGCGTGGATAGCGTCGATGTGTTGGGCGAGGTTCTTTTCGACATCCCCCGGGGTGGCCGAGATTTGCGCAGCGATCAGCTTCATTCGAGTCTCATGTCCCTTTGTCGACGCGGGCCTATGCTGCACCAACATCGTTACCTTGGAAAGTGTGCGGTGTCGCATCGCAGGTTCTGCTGGCGCTGCGCGCCAGATCGCGGGGCAAGGCCCGCTCCTACAGGCTGGGCACCTGCAACCCGACCTTCACCCGGTCCAGCGCCACAATGGTCTTGAACCAGGTGACATTGGCGTTCTCGGCAAACAACCGCCGCGCCAACGCCTGGTACTCCTGCATGCTGGCCACGGTCAGCACCAGCACGAAATCCACCTCGCCAGTGACGTAGTAGCACTGCTGCACTTCAGGCACCGCAAAGTGCGCCTTCATGGCCTCCAGCGCATCGAGGCTGGTGCGCTCGGCCATCACCTCCACGATGATGGTGATCGGCCGACCCACCGCAGTAGGGTCGACGACGGCGACATTGGCGGTGATGACGCCCCGCTCCTCCATGCGCTTGATGCGCCGCTGCACCGCCGCCGTGGACAGGTTGACCTGCTCGGCCACCAACCGCAGCGGCACGGTGTTGTCGCGCTGCACCAGGTCAAGAATGGCGCGGTCGAACTTGTCCAGCGGCTCAGCCGCTACATCGTGAATGGCCATGGAAACCCTGCGAGAAATTTTCTCGAAAACTACCAGAAATCCGCGCCCCTTTATCTGACAGCGAGAAATATTATCGAGCCCCAGCCTGCAGCCGCAGCCCTGGTCGGGACTTACACAGGATATTGCTCGCATGCTCGCACTGTTTCATCTGTCGCCCGTGCTGCTGGTCACGGCCATGCTGGTGGTACTGCGCCGCCCACCCGTGCACGCCGCCATCGCCGGTACGCTGCTGGTAATGGTGCTGTGGCTGGTCGGTGCTGCCGATACGTGGCGCCTGGGCAGCCTGGTGGCGGCCGCCCAGGACACTGCCGTGCTGTTTGCCAGCACCGCGTTCGTGATCGTACCGGGGCTGGCCTTCGTGATCTTCATCGAGCGCCTGGGCGTGAACCTGGCATTCAGCCAGTGGGTACGCTCGCTCGGGCTCGGGCGCGGCGACCAGGTGGTGTTCATCGTGCTCGGGCTGGCCCCGTTGCTCGAAGCCATGACCGGCTTTGGCGTGTCGTTGATCGCCACCGTGCCGCTGCTGCTCAGCCTGTTCGACCGCCGGGTGGCGCTGCGTATCGCGTTGGCCGGCATGGCGATCATGCCGTGGGGCACGCTGGGCCTGGCATCGGTGATCGGCGCTTCCCTGGCCCATCTGGACGCTGCGGCGCTGGCAGCCACTTCGGCACTGACCAGCGCACCGGTGTTTCTCGCGCTCGGGGCGATGGCGCTGTACCTGGCCGAGGTTCGCACCTTGCGCGAATGGACGGTGCTGGGCGCTGGCTGGCTGGTATTCGTGGGGGTGCTCTACAGCAGCAGCCGCTGGTTGGGGCCGGAGGTAGCCGGCGTGGCGGCGGGCCTGGTGAGCGCAGCCGCCGTACTGGCCAACGGGCTGCGGCGCCTGCGCAACCACGGCGGCATACGCGGGGCGCGACAATGGCCGCGCCAGGCGTGGCCTTACCTGGTGCTGATCACCAGCATCGTCGCACTCAAGGCGCTGTGGGCCATCACCGGCTGGCAGAACCTGTGGGTCGTCCAGGGCGCGCAGGTCACCTGGAAGCCGCTCGCCTCTCCGGGCGTGGCACTGATCCTGGTGCTGGTGGGCCTGGGGTTTCACCCGCGAAGCGCACCGTATCTGCCGGGGCCGGGCACCCGCATCGGCACCGCACTGCTGGCCCGGGCGAAGCGGCCCCTGCTGACGATCTTCTTTTTTCTCGCCATGTCGCAGTTGATGGTCAAGGCCGGCTTTCTGACGGGCCTGATGCAGCTGCTGACCGGCCTGGCACCGTCCACCGCCTCGTTGCTGGTCGCCCTGCTGGGCGGGTTGTCCGGCTACATGACCGGCTCGAACGTGGGCGGCAATGCGATCTTCATGCCCGCCATCGCCATGCTGCCCGAACACGGCCGCCTGTTGCTCGCGGCGGTGCAGAACAGCGCGGCGGGGCATGCGGCGCTGGGCTCGCTGTCGATCGTGATGCTGATCCTGGGCCTGGCCAGAACCAGCGCCAGTGAAGAAGGCGAACTGGTGCGCTTCGGCTTTGCGCTGGTGTGCCTCAACACCGCACTGGTCGCGCTGGCTGCGGTGTTGCTGAGCGTCTGGCTGGGCTAGTCAGGCAACCACCATCACCACCAGCACCACCCCCAGCAGGGCCAGGTAGCACTTCACATGCAGCGCGTCGGGCATGCGCCCGATCCACGGCGCGGCCAGGCGAATGCCGCACCACGAGCCCAGCACCAGCACGGCCAGGGCACGCACGTCGATGTAGCCGGCAAACCAGGGCCCCAGCACTTCGGTGCGCCACGCAAGCACGGCGTAGGCGGCAGTACCGGCAATCGCCATCGGCAGCGACAGCGGGTTGGCCGACGCCGTCGCCACGGCCATGCTCGCCCCACGCCTGCGCATCAGCGGCACGCTCATCACGCTGCCGCCGACTCCCAGAAAAGCCGCCACGGCGCCCATGCCGACACCGATCACGGCGCTGGCTCGACGGCCCAGCGGGCGCATGCCATCGCTTGTGCTCACGGTAAACCCCGGGCGCAACACGGCATCAAGAATGGTCAGGCCAAGGTAGCCGATGAACAGCCAGCGTATCCACGCCCCTTGCACCTGCGTGGCGGCCCATGCGCCCAGCACTGCACCCAGCGCAACGTAACCCAGCAACGGCCGCACCACCGGCCACTGCAAGGTGCGCGCACGGGCATGGCGCAAGGTCGAAAGGCCTGCGCCGAAGATCATCGCCGCCGTGGAGGTGGCCACGGCGATATGCATCGCGGCCTCGCCGATGGCCGACCCCGGCGCATGGCTCACACTGATAAGGGTGAACAGCAGCGGCACCGCCACAAAGCCGCCACCAAAGCCGAACAGCACAGTCGTCACACCAGCTACCACACCGAACGCACACAGCAGAAACCAGAACATGCATCGCTTCCAACACAAGGGGGGAGCCACACGTTAACGGCCAGACATGTGGCCAGCCCTCGCGAATTGGCCAATAATCCTCGCGTTCCGGCCAAGGTGCTTCACATGCTCAATATTCCGCTCGCCAGCGTCGACGCCGTCGCCCGCCCGGTGCTCGCCATCGGTACCGACTACCCGCCCGACACACTGCTGCCCACCCATGTGCATCGGCGCGCACAGTTTCTGTATGGCATGAGTGGCCTGATGGAGGTCCAAACCCAGGACGGCAGCTGGGTGATTCCGCCCGGTAGCGGGGTGTGGATACCCGCCGGCAAGCCGCACCAGGTGCTGATGCGCGGGGTGAGCACCCGCAGCCTGTACATAGAGCCGGCGCAGCCGGTGCGTGATACCTCGCAGTGCCAGGCCCTGGTGGTCTCGCCCCTGCTCCACCACCTGTTGCTGGCCACGGCGCACGTACCCGCACTGTATGAAACACACGGTCGCGACGGGCATCTGATTCAGTTGGTACTGCACGAGCTGCGCAGCGCGCCGAGCCTGGCGCTGTTCGCACCCTTGCCAAACGACCCGCGGCTGGCCGAACTATGTCGCAACTTCCTGCGCCAACCCCGCATCGACACCAGCGCCGAGTCCTGGGCAAGTGCCCTGCATTGCAGTGCAAGAACCTTCAGCCGCCTGTTCCGCCAACAAACCGGGCTTTCATTCGGCACCTGGCGCCAGCAGGCCTGCCTGATGGCTGCCGTCACCCGCCTGGCGGCCGGCGCCTCGGTCACACGGGTCGCGCTGGAGCTGGGCTACGACAGCCCCAGCGCCTTTTCCAGCATGTTCCACCGCCAATTGGGCGCCCCGCCCAGTGTTTACCTGGCCACGCTCGACCAGTGCGGCCCAGGGCACGCGGTGGTCTAACTCAGGTATTCAGGGCCGGCTTTGGGCCCAGGCGCCAGCCCAGGTTCATGCCGGCCGCCGCCAGCAATATGGCCAGCGCCCCGGCTGCCTGCAGCCCGCTGAGGGGGTGATCGAAGGCCAGCCAGTCGACCAGGATGGCCACCGCCGGGTACAGAAACGACAGGGCGCCGATCAGCGCCGTGGGCAGTTTCTGGATGGCGCCGTACAGCAGGGTCGACATCAGCCCGGTATGCACCGCGCCAATGGTCAGCAGGTAGGCCCAGGCCTGGGGCTGCGCGGTCATGTCCGGCACCTGCGCCCAGGGCCAGAGCATGGCCGCGCCCACCAGCAGCTGCACCAGCACGATCAGGTGCGGCGGCACGCCCTGCAGGCGCTTGGCGATGATCGCCGCAATCGCGTACAGCAAGGCCGACGGCAGCGCGAGCATCACACCTATCAGGTAGTTTTCCCCGGCCGCCCCCGTCTTGGCCGTCACAATCAGCAGCATGCCGACAAACGCCAGGCCCAACCAGCCAGCACCACTGGCCGAAATCCGCTCGCCGAACAGCAGCACGCCCAGCCCCACCAGCATGAAGGGTTGCGTGTGGTAGACCACCGTGGCCACCGCGATGGAGGCCTGGCTGTAGGCGCTGAACAGCAGCAGCCAGTTGCAGGCCAGCGCAACGCCACCCAGCAGCATCCACCCCCACTGCGCGCGGGTCGGGCGCAGCGTGCCAAACACCCCCAACGCCCAGCACGCCAGGGCCATCACGGCGGCGCCGAACAGGCAGCGCCAGAACACCATCGACGAAGGCGACTGGCCCGACTGCACCACGAACCAGCCGACAGTGCCAGAAATGCACATGGCGGTGACCATTTCGAGGGTGCCGCGTGAACGTGCATTCATGGCGCGCGGTGTCCCGTCGAGGCAAAAACAGAAGGCTGTGTCATCGAACAAAATCCATCAAAACGAACAAGTGGGTGCCATAATGTCCGCCGCCCTCTCTCCTAGTCAACCTATAACGAACAAATGACCATTATATCGAACGATGCGCCGATCATGATTCTGGCCCAGGCCATCAGGCGCGAGCGCTTGCAGTCGGGGATGTCCGTCAGCGATCTGGCGCGCCGCGCCGGCGTGGCCAAATCCACGCTGTCGCAGCTGGAGTCCGGCCTTGGCAACCCCAGCATCGAGACCCTGTGGGCGCTGGCCACGGCACTGGGCATTCAGGTCACGCGGTTCTTCGAGCAGCCGGCGCAGACGGTCACGGTGATTCGCGCAGGCGAAGGTGCGGCGCTCAAGGCCGACGACGCCGACTACGCGGCGACCCTGCTCGCCGACTGCCCGCCCGGCATACGCCGGGACCTGTACCGCGTGCACGCCCAGCCCGGGCAGCCGCACCATTCCCAGGCGCACCCGGCGGGCACTTTCGAGCATGTATTCGTGTGCCAGGGGGCCGCCAGCGCAGGCCCGGCCAGTGCACCGGTGCTGTTGCATGCCGGCGACTACCTGCGCTACCCGGCCAACCAGCCCCATGTGTTCGAAGCCTTGGAGCCCGATACCGTTGCTGTCATGCTGATCGAGCACAGCTGAAGCAACTGCCTGCCCCATCCCTCAGGACCCCCACCCCCATGACCAACCACAGAATCGAGCTGTCAAACGGATGGATCGCCGAGTTTGCCAACCAGGGCGAGTTCCGCATGGATGCCGAAGGCTGGAACCTGGTGCTGCACGGGCCGCAGGGGCAATCCATCCAGTACTTCAACGACCAGATCGTGCTGGTGAACGATGACGACGGCACGCAGGCCAAGGCGTGCCTGCAGCTGTCGGAGGACGGCGTCTACGGTTACCTGAGCACCTCGGTGGGCACCGGCTGGGTGATCGACTTTGCCCGCGGCATGCTTGCCCCGCACCGGGTGGATATTCGTCACTACCACGACGGCTACGACGAGAGCATCGCATTGACCGAGCAGCCGGCCTTCCAGCGTGCACGCCAGTACATTCAGGTGAAGGGGCGATTCGTGTACCTCACCTTCCCGTTCATCCGCGAGGCGGAGTTCCCCAAGGTGTGGGAGCAGTACGTGGCGATCCGTCGGCGCCAGCTGGACGAGCTGTACTTTCGCAATTGAACCCTGCCGCGTGCCGGCGCCCTAGGCACCTGCCGCAGCCAGGTTGCCGGGGTCGCCCTCGGCCAACAGCTGCGCCATGCGTTCACGCGCCGCTGCGTTCGGCAACACCCCGGTGGTCATGCCTTCCAGCACGGTTTCGCCCTGCGCGTTGACGATGCTCAACTGCGCCCGCGCATGCCCGCGCTCGTCCTTGTCCACGATCAGCCAGTGGCAGGTGATTGCATCGCCGGCATACACCGGCCGCTTGAACTCGAAGCTCATGCTGGTCGCCAGCCAGCCGATCTGCCCGCCGATCTCGGTCACCAGGCTGGCCGTCAGCAGGCCATGGGAGATGATCGACCTGAACCTGCGCAGTTCGGCCGAGGCGGCATCGTAGTGCACGGGGTTGTAGTCCCGCGAAAGCTGCGCAAAGCAGCGGATGTCCTCATCGGTGAAGCACCGGGTCACGCTCAGTTGCGCCCCCACCTCCAGGCCCTGTACGGCCCGTGCTCTCAAGCTCTTCATGGCACTCCCCCTGTTCGATTGCCGCGTACATTCTGCCTACCTGGGTAGCTGCCCGCCCAGCAGCACCAGCGCGATGATGACCATCGCCGCCCCCGACACCCGGCTGACCCACAGCGCCGCCGCAGGCCGCGCGCCCAGCACGGCCTGCGATCCAAAGCCCACCAGCAGGTAGATCACCCCGCAGCTGAGCGCATGCACCAGCCCCAGCGCCACGATCTGCAGCGGTACCGGCCACGGCGCCGTGGCGTCGGTGAACTGTGGCAGCAATGCCAGAAACAGCAGGAACACCTTGGGGTTCAGGCCGCTCACACACAGGCCCTTCACCGCCCAGCGCTGCCACGCACCGGCTACCTGCACCTGGTCCGCCTGGGGCACAGTCGGGTGCCGCAGCATGCCGATGCCCAACCATAGCAGGTACCCGGCCCCCGCCACTGTCAGCACCGACAGCGCAAACGGATGCCCCGCCACCAGCGTGCCCACCCCGGCGGCGACGATCAGTGTCGCGATCAGATGCCCCGACAACAGCCCGGCCACGGCGGGCAATACCACCCGCCCCTTCAGCCCGGCCGATATCGCATAGGCCCAGTCCGCACCCGGCGTGATGATGAACAACATCGACACCGCCCAGAACGCCACGAAAACACTCAGGGTCATGGCGCTACCCACGCCAGGGGTTGATCCACGGTTGGCTGCATCGTGCTGCTCCACAAGCAAATTGATGCAGGGAACAATAATGAAATCTTGCTAGAATTTTCTTTCGAAGATAATCGCGACATAGGCCAATAGGGGAAGATCCTTCCAGATGGACCGCATCGACCGGAACATTCTTGCCGAACTGCAAAAAGACGGGCGCCTTTCGATCACCGAACTGGCCGAGCGGGTGGGGTTGAGCCTCTCCCCCTGCCACCGGCGGGTGCGTGCCCTGGAAGAATCGGGGGTGCTGCTGGGCTATCGGGCGAAACTGGACCCCATTGCCCTGGGCCTGACCTTTTCCGCCATGGTCTTCGTCACCCTTCGCGAGGGCGATCGCACGGCGGTCGAGGCGTTCGAGAACGCGCTGGTGGCGTTGCCACAGGTGGTGGATGCGCAGCGCCTGTTCGGCGAGCCGGACTACCTGCTGCACGTGATCACCCAGGACCTGCCGGCCTTCCAGCGGCTCTATGATGAAAGCCTGTCGTCTCTGCCCAACGTGCAGCGGCTCACCTCCACCCTGGTGATGAAGCGCGTGGTGCAGGACCGGCCCTTGCCGTTGTAACCTCGCCGCCCGCCTTCACCCCCACTCAGGAGCACCACTATCCACCGCGCACCCAACGAACCCTGGCAAGGCGACCTGTGGCTGGCCACCGACTACTGCCTGGTGGCCGGGCAGGTCGGGCAAACCCAGGCCCACGCCCACTATGCCCACCAGGTGCTGATCGCCTGCGCTGCCCCGGTGCAGGCGTCGATCCAGGGCCAGGTCGAGTGCGGGCCGCTGCTGCTCATTGCCTCCGGCCAGCCGCATGCGATTCTCAGCGAGCAACCGGCGATCACGCTGTTTGCCGAGCCATTGGCTTTCGAACTGCCGGTGCTGCGCCAGCTCTGCGAAGACGCCGGCGCAGACCTGGAAGGCCTGAACCAACGCTTGCGCGCCCTGCCCCGGCGCCCTTTGCATCCGCGCCTGGCCACCGCCTTGCAACGGGTACGTGCACTGGATGAAAACACCCTGCCCGCCGCGCAGCTGGCCAGTGAGGCGGCGCTGTCGCTCAGCCAGCTGGAGCGCCTGTTCGGCGGTCAACTGGGGCTGTCGGTGCGCCGCCTGGTGTTGTGGCAACGCCTGCGCGTGGCCTTGCAGCTGGCACTGGGCGGTAGCAGCCTGACCGAGGCAGCCACCTGCGCAGGCTTTGCCGACTCGGCCCACCTGTCACGCAGCGTGCGCCAGCAGTTCGGCATCCGTGCCGACCGTACCCTGCGCCACCTGCGCCTAAGGCTGCTGGACTAGCGCACGGCTCAGGGCATCGGGCAGTACGGCAGGTGGATGCTCGGGCTGGTCGCGGCGAAAGGGTTGGCGCAATTGCGCGCCGTAGCCCACCGGGTAGTCCGGAAAGTCGCCGATACCCAGGTCGTCGTCCGCCAGGTGATAGTGCGGCAGGTGCAAGGCGGTACCCAGCAGGCGGTCCCAAACGCTGAAGAACAGCGCGAAGTTCACATCCCCCGTGGTGCCGTACTTGAGGTGATGCAGCCGGTGCACCGGCGCCCAGGCAAACACATGGCGCAGCCAGCCGATGCGCATGTCGACGTTGCTGTGCTGCAACAGCAGCTGGATGGATATGCTGAACGCCAGCAAGGCCGCCACATCCAGCGGCAACCCGCACAGCAGCAAGGGCAAGGTGCCGCCCAGCGCTTCGAGCATCTGGTGCAGCGGGTGCTTCATCAGCCCGTTGAAGCCGTACATTCGGGTCACGCTGTGATGCACGGCGTGCAGGCGCCACAGCAACGGCAGGCGGTGGCTGGCGTAATGCACCAGGGTGATGCCCAGGTCTGCCACCGGCAACGCCAGCAACAGCTGCAGCGCCAGCGGCCAGTCGCTCGGCCACAGGCCGGTATCGGGCAGCACCAGGGCAATCAGGGGGATGGCGGCAATGCCGGCCGCGTTGAGCGCCTCGTTCACCCCCGCGTGAATCACGTCCCGGGTGCCATCGCCCTGGCTTACATTCCAACGCTCGCGATAGGGCCACAGCCGCTCGCACAGCAGCGACACGCCAATCGCCAGCAACAGCAGAACCGGCAACCAGCCAAGGCTTGCGCCCTCGTCCAGCAGCCACACGGCCGAGCCGACGAATCCAAGGAAAAATACAGGGGCGTACAGGGTTCGCATCGTGAAACTCCAGGCAGGTCAGAGCCTGGAGTTTCGTGTAGCCGCAGCCTGCTCCGCTTGAACAAACGGCGCATCTTCAGCCTGGGGGGAAAGGCCGGTCAGCCCTGGCAGAAGCGAATGCGATTGCCGAACGGGTCGTACACCTCAAGCACCTTGCCCCAGCCCTGCTCGACGATGTCCGGGCGGCCATAGCCGTAGCGCTTGGCAAGCAGCTCGTCGCGCAATTGCTCGATGTTGTGCATGGGGATGAACACCGTCGAGCCAGGGCTCGCGTCGCCGTGGTGCTCGGACAGGTGCAGTTGCAGCCCATTGCGTACGATGCCCAGGTACAGCGGTAGGTCGGCTTCGAAGCGATGCTCGAACTCCACGCTGAAGCCCAGGAAGTCGAGGTAGAACTCGCGCGCCTTGGCTTCGTCGAACATGCGCAGGATGGGGATAGCCTTGTCGAAGCTCACTTCGCTTGCAGGGGTGTCGGGGGCAAGCAGGGCCGAGGCGGTGTTCCAGTCCTTGTAGCCCAGCTGCTGCGCCACCAGCTCCAGTGCGCCGGAGTGGGTCAGCGGCGGGTTCTGCGCCTGCAGGGCGGTACGCAGACGCTTGGCCATCTGTTTGGCCTGTTCGATCGAGATCATCATGTGCTCCTGGTGACGAGGCAGTGTGGGGCTCGCGTTGCCAGGCCTCGACGTTCAAGAGAATGATCGCGTCAGGGGTAACTGCAATGCTTTCACCTTTCCCAACGGGAGCGAGCGGCGGGCAGCATCGGCCCGCGCCGATCATACACAGCCAGGGTGGCATATGGAAAGGCGGCCCTCAGCGCGTTGACGAATCCCCGCGCCCGATGCGCTTGCCGCCCTGCTGCCCCACCTCCTGCGCCTGGCCGTCGCGCTGCTTGCCCTGGCGCGCCTGGCCCACCAGCCGCGCGATCAGCGGGCCTTCGGGCAGATGACGCCAGAAGCGCCCCGGCATGTGCTGGCGCATGGCGTCGGGGTTGACCCGTGCCGGGTTGAAGGTGTGCCGGTAGTAGGTGCGCCACAGCTCGGCGCCAGGGTCGTCGGCGTGGCAGGCCCACTGGCGCCATTGCTCGGGACAGTGCCGTCGGTAGTCCAGGGTGCTGCCATCGAAGCGGATGCCATCGCGTGGCGTGGCGATCAGCCAGCGCTGGCGGCCCAGCCGGTCGGCAAAGTGGCCGCTGGCGCTTTGCAGAATGTCGTGGGCCGGTTCATGGAAGGCCACCAGGTCCAGTTGCAGTTGCTCGGCCAGTGCCGCCGGCAATGGCACGAAGCGCACGAAGGCAT
Organism: Pseudomonas sp. MF6396; assembly: GCF_002018915.1. Taxonomy (NCBI): domain Bacteria; kingdom Pseudomonadati; phylum Pseudomonadota; class Gammaproteobacteria; order Pseudomonadales; family Pseudomonadaceae; genus Pseudomonas; species Pseudomonas sp. MF6396. The sequence goes on from NZ_MVOK01000007.1 coordinate 25,082, forward strand.
GCAGGTGATGGGCCTCGCGGCTGACCTGCTTGATGCGCCGCTGCAGCTCGCTGCCCAGCCGGTCGCCCGCCAGCATGGCGGTGCGGTCGCCATGGGCCACGCGCCACAGCACTTCATACAGCAGGTTCCAGCGCTGCTCGCCACGGTAGCGGGCGGCCTGCTCAAGTTGATCCAGCAAGGCGGCCGGCACCCGTGTGCGAAACGGCCCGGGGCCCTGCGGCAACACCGCCGGCACCGCCAGCAGATCGTGCACCGGGCCGTGGGCCCACACCACCTCGGTGGGGTCGATGCCGTGGCCCAGCAGCACGCGGGCCTGGTCGCGCCAGGTGTCGAAGTGCTCGTCGCAGTCCAGTGCGATCATCCCCACAACCCCATCTGCACCGGTGCCTGCGGCTCGCGCAGGCGTTCGCGCAGCAGGCCGCTGCGGGTTTCCGACTGGGGCGGGCGATAGTCGCTGGTGACGATGAACGGGCGCGCCTTGTCCAGCACGCAGCGCAGCTGGATCAGGTCGTCATAGCGAATGCGCCGTTCACGGCGCAGCGCCACCAGGCGTTGCACGCTGCGCAGCCCGATGCCGGGAATGCGCGCCAGCAGCGCCGGCTCGGCGCGGTTCACATCCAGCGGGAACACCTCGCGGTTGGCCAGGGCCCAGGCCAGCTTGGGGTCGATGTCCAGCGCCAGGTTGCCCGCGCCGCCCAGCAGTTCGCCGGCCTTGTAGCCAAAGCCGCGCATGAGAAAGTCCGCCTGGTACAGGCGGTGCTCGCGCAGCAGCGGCGGCGCGGCCAGGGGTACGCTGGTGGGGCTGTCGGGGATCGGGCTGAACGCCGAGTAGTACACACGCCGGAGGCCATAGCCCTGGTACAGCGATTCGGCATTGCCCAGGATGGTGTGGTCGTCGGTGGCATCGGCGCCCACGATCATCTGGGTGCTCTGCCCGGCAGGGGTGAAGCGCGGTGCGTTGACTTCACCGGCCACCGCCTGCTGGCCGTGGTGGATGGTGCCCATGGCCTGGCGAATGGTACGCACCTGCTTCTCCGGCGCCAGGCGCTGCAGGCTGGCTTCGGTGGGCAGCTCGATGTTCACGCTGAGGCGGTCGGCCAGCCGCCCGGCCTGCTCGATCAGCAGCGGGTCGGCGTCGGGGATGGTCTTGAGGTGGATGTAGCCGCGAAAGTTGTGCTCTTCGCGCAGCAGCTGCGCCACGCGAATCAACTGTTCCATGGTGTAGTCGGCGGAGCGGATGATGCCCGAGCTGAGGAACAGCCCGCTGATGCAGTTGCGCCGGTAGAAATCCAGGGTCAGGCGCACCACCTCCTCAGGCGTGAAGCGTGCCCGCGGCACGTTGCTGGAGCGGCGGTTGACGCAGTACTGGCAGTCGTACAGGCAGAAGTTGGTCAGCAGCACCTTGAGCAGCGACACGCAGCGCCCGTCGGGGGTGTAGCTGTGGCAGATGCCCATGCCATCGGTGGCGCCCAGGCCGTCGCGACCGCGCGAGCTGCGCTTGGGGGCGCCGCTGCTGGCGCACGAGGCGTCGTACTTGGCGGCATCGGCCAGGATGCCGAGCTTGGCGATGAGCTGCATGGGGTCCACCTCGATACTGATTATCCATACAGTATTCGCAGATCGCCACGCATGCAAGCGTAGCCTGTCGACCGGGCCGCTGCGGCCTTCATGAAAAAATCTTCATGAACGCTGCGCCCCGCTAACCGGGGAACCTCGGCGCACCCTCGCCCGCCTGCGGACAACCGGCCTTGAGGCACCGCAGCAGCTTGCGTAGGATCGCCGTTCATTCACGCCATCGCGCCCGTTCACTGCCTGCTCCCAGGCCGGTGGTGTATCCGTTTTCCGCAAGAGCCTGCACATGCCCCAGCCTATCCCCCTCAAGGACCACGAGAAAGAAACGCACCTGGTCAACCGCAGGCTGATCGCGTGTGCGCTGCTGGTACTGGTGCTGGTGGCGGTGCTGGTGGGGCGGCTGTACGTGCTGCAGGTGGTGCAGCACGACTACCATGCCGCCGTGTCGCAGAACAACCGCGTGCACGTGCTGCCCATCGCCCCCGAGCGCGGGCTGATCTACGACCGCAACGGCGAGGTGCTGGCCGACAACAAGCCCAGCTTCAACCTCACCATGACCCGCGAGCGTGCTGGCGACACGCCCAGGGTGCTCGACAGCCTGGTGCAGATCCTGGGCCTGGGCGAGGAGGACCGCCAGGGCTTCGAGAAGGACCTGCGCCGTGGCCGCAAGCCGTTCGAGCCGGTGACGCTGATGTTCGGCCTGAGCGAAGAGCAGATCGCCCTGATCGCGGTCAACCAGTTCCGTCTGCCGGGGCTGGACGTGGAGCCGCAGTTCATTCGTGAATACCCCATGGGCGCGCACTTTGCCCACTCGGTGGGCTACGTGGGGCGCATCAACGAGAAAGAAGCCAAGACCCTCGATGCCACCGAGTACCGTGGCACCCAGTCCATCGGCAAGACCGGCATCGAGCACTTCTACGAGGCCCAGCTGCACGGCCAGGTGGGCTACGAAGAGGTCGAGACCAACGCCCAGGGCCGCATCATGCGCGTGCTGCGCCACCACGATCCGGTGCCCGGCAAGAACATCACCCTGAGCCTGGACGCGCACCTGCAGCTGGCCGCCGAAAAGGCCCTGGGCGATCGCCGTGGTTCGGTGGTGGCGCTGGACCCGGCCACCGGCGAGGTGCTGGCGATGGTCAGCAACCCCAGCTTCGACCCCAACCTGTTCGTCAAGGGCATCAGCTTCAGGCAGTACGCCGAGCTGCGCGATTCCATCGACCGGCCACTGTTCAACCGCGTGCTGCGCGGCCTGTACGCCCCGGGCTCGACGATCAAGCCCGAGGTGGCCATCGCCGGCCTCGACAGCGGCGTGATCACCCCGGCCAGCCGGGTATTCGACCCCGGCTACTACGAGCTGCCCAACTACGACCACAAGTACCGCAACTGGAACCGCAGCGGCGACGGCTGGGTGGACATGTACAGCGCCATCATGCGTTCCAACGACACCTACTTCTACGACCTGGCGCACAAGCTGGGGGTCGAGCGCCTGCACGACTACATGAGCGAATTCGGCCTGGGCCAGAAGGTCTCGCTGGACATGTTCGAAGAGTCACCCGGCCTGATGCCCTCACCCGCCTGGAAGCGCGCCAACCGGCGCCAGGCCTGGTACCCCGGCGAAACCCTGATCCTGGGCATCGGCCAGGGCTACATGCAGGTCACCCCGCTGCAACTGGCGCAGGCCACCAGCCTGCTGGCCAGCAAGGGCGTGTGGCACCGCCCGCACCTGGCCATGAGCATCGGCGACGAGCCGCCGGTAGACCCCAACCCCATGCCCGACATCGTGCTGCATGACCGCCACGCCTGGGACCAGGTCAACCAGGGCATGCAGATGGTCATGCACGCCCCGCGCGGCATCGCCCGCGCCGCCGCTGCCGGGGCGCAGTACCGCATCGCCGGCAAGAGCGGCACCGCGCAGGTGGTGGCGATCAAGCAGGGGGAACGCTACAACCGCGACAAGACCCTGGAGCGCCACCGCGACAACGCGTTGTTCGTGGGCTTTGCCCCCGCCGACCACCCGAGCATCGCCATCGCGGTGATGATCGAGAACGGCGAGGCCGGTGGGCGCGTGGCCGGGCCGGTGGTCCGGGAAATCATGGACGCCTACCTGCTGGACGAACAAGGCCACCTCAAGCCCCAGTACGCCGGCAACGCAGCACCCGCCGCGGTGCCCCATACCTGAAAGCGCAGCACCCTGATCGTGCCGACAGCATCTGATTGCATTTGCAATCAGATTGCAGTATCCCTTGCGCTTCTGCCAAGGACCGATCATGGAGCTGCCCCGTGGATTCACTGCCTGCCATCCCCCCTGCCCGACTGGCCGCCCACGCCTGCATTCGCAGCATCGAGGCCGGCCTGCCGTCGACCGGCGCAGCGTCGCACTCGCCACTGTTGCAGATTTTGCAGACCGTGCACCGCATCGAGCACGACCCGGCCGTGGCGGGCAACCTGTGGGTGATCAATGATCGCGCCGACAGCGCGAGCGAGGTGGTCAGCCCCTGGGGCATCTGGTTTCGCCAGCAGGCGCCCAGCCGCGAACGCCCGCTGATCTACCTCACCCAGTCGCCGAGCTCGGCCCGCGTGTCGATGCTGGCCGAGCAGATCGGCCACCGCGGCATCGTGTTCAACGACCTGGAATCGGCCGCCTCGCGCTGGCCCAAGGGCGCGCACCCGTGGCTGCCGTTGTGGCTGTCGGCCAACGCCCAGTGCCGCCCGTACGACCCCGCCAGCGCTGCCGAGGCCCAGGCCATCCTGCTGGCGGCGCTGGACGAGCTGTACGTACAGGGGCGCCACGGCTTCTACTACATGACCCTGCACGACCAGCCGCCGGCAGCCGATGAACCGGCACACGACGATTGCAGCGATGCATTTCTGGGCATGTACCCGTTGCAGCCCACCAGCGCTGCCCGCCCCCAGGTACGCCTGCTGGGCGCCGGCGCCATGCTCCGGGAGGTGCGTTCCGCCGCGGTGCTGCTCGACACGCACTGGGGCATCGCCAGCCAGTTGTGGAGTTGCCCCAGCTACACGCGCCTGGCCCGTGACAGCGACGATGCCGCGCGCTGGAACCGCCTGCACCCCGAGGCCGCGCCACGCAAGAGCTACCTGCAGTACTGCCTGATGTCGGCCAGCACGCCGGTGATCGCCGTGACCGGCTATGCCCAGCACATCGCCGACCAGCTTGCCCCGCATGTCACGGCGCCCTTCACCGCACTGGGCGCCGACAGCCTGGCGCCGGGCAACTGCCTGGATCGGCGCTGGATAGCCTTCAGCGCGTTGCAGGCACTGGCCGGCCAGGGCCTGTTCGACACCCAGGCGCTACCCGCCGCACAGGCCCGGCTGGGCCTAGGCGAATGACGCCCGGGCCTTGAAGCTCGACTGTTCCAGCGCCTGGGCGAACAGCGCCTGTTGCTCGGGCGTGAACTGGCTCAGAAACAGCTCGTCCACTGCCTGCTTGTACACCGCCCACATGCGCTTGCGCAGCGCCTTGCCGCTGTCGGTGATGCACGCCAGGGCGCCGCGCCCGTCGCCCGCGACCTTCTTGCGCACCACATGCCCTTCGGCCTCCAGGCGGTCGACCAGGCGGGTCAGGTTGTAACGCTCGATGGCCATCACATCGGCCAGCTCGTGCATGCGCCGGCAGCCATCGGGGCCGCTCTCGATGCCCCACAGCGCGTCATACCAGGCGTACACGGGCAGGCCCTGGTCGGCCAGGCGGCGTTCGATTTCGCGAATCAGGTTGCGGTGGGCGCGAATGAAGCTGAACCAGAGGTCAGCGGTGGGTGCAGCCATGAGGGTTCCTCGGGTCAAAGTTATTGCATTTGCAATCATACGGGACGCATGCCTAGAATCAATTGCAAATGCAACTACTACCCGGCAGGCCTGCCGGCACTGCCCGCCACAACCCCGCAGGAGGATTACCGATGCAACAGCAGCCCCCTCTGTTGAACGACCCAGATCCCGAGCAGACCCAGGAATGGCTTGAGTCCCTGGCCACCGTTGTCGAGGTGGAGGGGCGCTCGCGTGCGCACTTCCTGATCGACCAGATGCTGGACCTGGACGTGTCGCTGCACGGCGACTTTCGTGGCCGCGTCAACACCCCCTACGTCAACACCATCGGCCCCGAGCGCGAACTGCCCTACCCCGGCGACCTGGCCACCGAGCAGCGCCTGAATGCCTATATCCGCTGGAACGCACTGGCCATGGTGCTGCGCGCCGGCAAGCATTCGGGGGTGGGCGGGCATATCGCCACCTACGCCTCGGCGGCGGTGCTGTATGACGTGGGCTTCGACCATTTCTTTCGCGGGCGCACCGCGCAGTTTGCCGGCGACATGGTGTACATCCAGGGCCACTCGGCGCCGGGTATCTATGGCCGGGCCTACCTCGAAGGGCGCCTGAGCGAGGCGCAGCTGGACAACTTTCGCCGCGAGACCGACCGCGATGGCGTGTCGTCCTACCCGCACCCGCGGCTGATGCCCGAGTTCTGGCAGTTTCCCACCGTGTCCATGGGCCTGGGGCCGATCACCGCGGCCTACCAGGCGCGCTTCATGCGCTACCTCGAAGACCGCGACCTCACCCCACGCCAGGGCCGCAAGGTGTGGGCGTTTCTCGGTGACGGCGAAATGGATCAGCCCGAGTCGCTGGCGGCCATCTCGCTGGCCGGGCGCGAAAAACTCGACAACCTGATCTTCGTGGTCAACTGCAACCTGCAGCGCCTGGACGGCCCGGTACGTGGCAACGCCAAGGTGATCCAGGAATTCGAGAGCCTGTACCGTGCTGCCGGCTGGAACGTGATCAAGGTGGTGTGGGGCAGCGGCTGGGATGCGCTGCTGGCCAGGGACAGCAGCGGCATCCTGCGCCAGCGCATGATGGAGTGCGTGGACGGCGAGTATCAGACCTACAAGTCGCAGAACGGCGCCTACGTGCGCGAGCACTTCTTCGGCAAGTACCCGGAACTGCTGGCGATGGTCAGCGACCTGAGCGATGACGACATCTGGAAGCTGGCTCGCGGCGGGCACGACCCGGTCAAGGTGTACAACGCCTACGCGGCGGCCGTGCGTCACACGGGGCGGCCAACGGTGATCCTGGCCAAGACCGTCAAGGGCTTCGGCATGGGCGAAGCCGGCGAAGGCCAGAACATCAACCACCAGTTGAAGAAGATGGGCGACGAGGCGGTCAAGGCCTTCCGCGACCGCTTCGGCCTGGACCTGAGTGATGAGCGCCTCGGCGAGATCCCCTACCTCAAGCCCGCCCCCGACAGCGCCGATGCGCGCTACCTGCAGGTGGCCCGTGATCGCCTGGGCGGGCATGTGCCGGCGCGCCAGGCCAGGGTCGAGCCGTTGCAGGTGCCGGCCCTGGAGGCCTTCGACAGCCAGCTCAAGGGCACCGGTGACCGTGCCATCTCCACCACCATGGCGTTCGTGCGCATTCTCGGCACCCTGCTCAAGGACCCGCAGGTCGGCCGCCTCGTCGTACCGATCGTGCCCGACGAATCACGCACCTTCGGCATGGAGGGGCTGTTCCGCCAGATCGGCATCCACTCCCATGTGGGCCAGCTGTACACGCCGCAGGATGCCGGCACGCTCAGCTACTACAAGGAGAGCACCGACGGCCAGATCATGCAGGAAGGGCTCAACGAGTCCGGCGCCACCTCGTCGTGGATTGCCGCCAGCACCGCCTACGCCAACCATGGCGTGATGACCCTGCCGTTCTACATCTTCTATTCGATGTTCGGCTTCCAGCGAGTGGGCGACCTGCTGTGGGCGGCGGGCGATGCGCGCGCACGGGGGTTTCTGCTGGGCGCCACCAGCGGGCGTACCACGTTGATGGGCGAAGGCTTGCAGCATGACGACGGGCACAGCCACGTGATGTCGGCCACCGTGCCCTGCTGCGTCTCCTACGACCCCACCTATGCCTACGAGCTGGCGGTAATCAACCAGGACGGCATGCGCCGCATGTATGCCGAGCAGGAGGACGTGTACTACTACATCACCGTGCTCAACGAGAACTACGCCCACCCCGCCATGCCCGAAGGCGCAGAGCAAGGCATTCTCAAGGGGCTGTACCGCCTGCCGGTGGAAAAACCGCCGCAGGGCGAGCGGCATGTGCAGTTGATGGGCAGCGGCTCGATACTGAACGAGGTGCTGGCGGCGGCGGATATTCTGCAGCGTGATTTCGGCGTCAGCAGCGAGGTGTGGAGCGCCACCAGCCTGACCGAGGTGCGGCGCGAGGCGCAGGCGGTGGAGCGGTGGAACCTGCTGCACCCGCTGCAGGCGCCGAAGACGCCATACATCGAAACGCTGCTGCAGGGGCATGCGGGGCCGGTGGTGGTGGCCACGGACTACATGAAGATCCATGCCGACCAGATCCGGCCGTGGGTGACCGGGAGGCGTTTCGTGGCGTTGGGCACCGACGGCTTCGGCCAGTCGGACACCCGCGAGGCGCTGCGCCGGCATTTCGAGGTGGACCGCCAGTTCATCGTGCTGGCGGCGCTGAATGCGCTGGCGGCGGACGGGGTGATCGAGCGTGAGGTGGTGGCCGGCGCGATCGAAGCGCTGGGCATCGACCCTGGCAAGGTTGATCCGGCTTCAGTCTGATAGATCGCGGCATACCCATCGCGGGTCAAGCCCGCTCCCACAAAGGCCATGAAGATCCCTGTGGGAGCGGGCTTGACCCGCGATGGGCTCACCTTGCCTGCGGCGCCTTACTGCCCCGCCCCCAGCTCATCCTGGGTCAGTATCGCCTTGGCCAGGTCTTCGTCACTGGCCTGCAACCCAGGGTTCTGCTGACGGATACGCTGCAGCATCGACTCCAGGTACACACCGCGAATTTCGCCGCCGCTGGCGATGAACGTCGAAGCATCATCGCGCGCCGGAATCACCAGCTTGTCGTCCTTGAAGGTCGAGTACAACGAGGCGGAAACCCCGGCGGAGGTGGCGACATCGCGACCATCCACACGGGCCAGGGCCGTGCCCAAAGGCAGGCAGAGCACAAGGGAAGAAACCAGCAGTAAACGGCGCATGACGATGCCTCCGTGATGGGGGGGGAACCTACATTCATTAGGATAGGCCCCCCAGGCCAAGAGTTCCCGCCAATATCCCTACCCGCCCACCGAAGCCCGCCATGCTGGCTATATTGAAACCCTGGTCCCCATTCCCGAGCGTGACGAGAGGTGAACATGTACACCATTGGCTATGCAGCGCAGCACCGCGAAGCACCGCTGGCACCCTTCAAGTTCGAACGCCGCGCCCTGCGCCCCAACGACGTGGCGATGCAGATCCTGTACTGCGGCGTATGCCACTCCGACCTGCACCAGGCCCGCGACGACTGGGGTTTCAGCCGCTACCCGATCGTGCCAGGCCACGAGATCGTCGGGCGCGTGACCGAGGTGGGCAGCCAGGTCACCCGCTACAAGGTCGGTGACGCCGTGGCGGTGGGCTGCATGGTCGACTCCTGCCAGCAGTGCGACCAGTGCCGCAAGGGCGAGGAACAGCTGTGCCGCGAGAACAACACGCAAACCTACAACAGCCTGGACCGCATCACCCGCGAACCCACCTACGGCGGCTATTCCAAGCACCTTGTAGTGCGCGAGGAGTTCGTGCTGCGCGTGCCCGACGGCCTGGACCTGGCCAAGGCCGCGCCGCTGCTGTGCGCCGGCATCACCACCTACTCGCCGCTGCGCACCTGGAATGCCGGGCCCGGCAGCCGCGTCGCGGTCATCGGCCTGGGCGGGCTGGGGCACATGGCCGTGAAGCTGGCGGCGGGCCTGGGTGCCGACGTCACGGTGCTCAGCCGCACCCCCGACAAACTCGATGATGCGCGGGCGCTGGGCGCCGACAAGCTGCTGGTGTCGTCCGACGCCAAGGCCATGGCCGCCGCGCGCTCCAGCTTCGACCTGATCATCGACACGGTGCCGGTGCGCCATGACGTGTCGCCCTACATGTCGCTGCTGGACGTGGACGGCACCCTGGTGATCGTCGGCCAGGTGGGGCCGATCGACGAACAACTGACCGTGCCGTTCATCCTCGGCCGGCGGCGCCTGGCCGGCTCGCCGATTGGCGGGATTGCGCAAACCCAGGAGATGCTCGACTTCTGCGCGAAGAAGAACATTCTGCCGGAGTGTGAAATGATCCGCATGGACCAGATCAACGAGGCGTTCGAACGCATGCAGCGCTCCGATGTGCGCTACCGCTTCGTGATCGACATGGCCTCGCTCGACGACACCACCGGCGCCTGACGCGCCTCACTCCCCTACCGAACCACAAGGGCCTCCCATGCTGCAGATACTCGGCAAAGCTTCCTCCATCAATGTACGCAAGGTGCTATGGGCCTGCACCGAGCTGGGTATCGCCTTCGAGCGCGAGGACTGGGGCTCGGGCTTCAGGTCCACCTTCAGCCCGCAGTTCCTGGCCCTGAACCCCAACGCCATGGTGCCGGTGATCAAGGACGGCGACTTCGTGCTGTGGGAGTCCAACAGCATCCTGCGCTACCTGGCCAACCAGTACCACGGGCAGCACCTCTACCCCGCCGAGCCCCGGGTGCGCGCACGGGTGGACCAGTGGATGGACTGGCAGGCCACCGACCTCAACAAGTCCTGGACCTACCCCTTCCTGTCGCTGGTGCGCCATTCCCCCGACCATCAGGACCCCGAGGCACTGGCGGCGGCATGCAGACAGTGGACCACCAACCTGCAGATCCTCGACCGCCAGCTCGAATCGACCGGCGCCTACGTCAGTGGCCAGGACTTTTCACTGGCGGACATCGCCATCGGCCTGTCGGTCAATCGCTGGTTCGAAACCCCGCTGGAGCATCCGGATTTTGCAGCGGTTCGGGCATACTACGAGCGTCTGACCGAACGCGAAGGGTTTGTCATCCATGGAAGAAACGGTACCCCGTAACGCCACCGTCACCACCGAAACCTCGGTGCGCCGCCGCTCGCTGCTGGCCGGCTGCAGCGCCCACGCGGTGCACGACGGGCTCACCGACGTGATCTACGTGCTGCTGCCGCTGTGGCAGGCGCAGTTCGGCCTCAGCCTGGCCCAGGTGGGCCTGTTGCGCGGGGCCTATTCCGGGATGATGGCCGGCTTTCAGCTACTGGCCAGCCGCGCGGCCCGGCGCTTTGGCCGCGAGCGCCTGCTGGTGGGCGGCACGCTGCTGGCCGGCGTGGCCTACCTGGTCGCCGGCCAGGCCACCGGCCTGGGTGTGCTGCTGGTGGCGCTGATGCTGGGCGGGCTGGGCGCCAGTACCCAGCACCCGCTGGCCTCCTCGATGATCACCGACAGCCACGCGGCGGGCGGCGGGGTCAAGCAGGCGCTGTCGCACTACAACTTCGCGGGCGATATCGGCAAGGCGGTCATTCCGGGCCTGATGGGCGTGCTGCTGGTGGCCGTCAGCTGGCGTACCGGTGCAACGCTGCTGGGCGTGCTGGGTGTGGCTGCGGCGGTGTTGCTGTGGTGGCTGATCCCCTCCCGGGCCCAGGCCCTGGCGGCGGGCGGCAAGGCGCCGAAGCTGGCCACCGGAAACGGCTCGCCGGGCGGCCTGCGTGCCCTGCTGATGCTGGGCATGCTCGACAGCGCGGTGCGCATGGGGTTTCTGACCTTCCTGCCGTTTCTGCTCAGGCTCAAGGGCGCCGGCACCGCCGGTATCGGCCTGGCGCTGACGCTGCTGTTCGTGGGCGGGGCCTTCGGCAAGCTGCTGTGCGGCTACCTGGGCGCACGCATCGGCCTGCTGAAAACCGTCTCGCTCACCGAAGCGGGGACTGCACTGTTGATCGTGCTGGCGGTGGTGCTGCCGTATTCGGCCACGCTGGTGATGCTGCCGTTGCTGGGCCTGGCGCTGAACGGCACCTCGTCGGTGCTGTATGGCGTGGTGCCGGAGCTGGCGGCTGCCGGCAAGCACGAGCAGGCCTTCGCGCTGTTCTACACCGGCACCATCGGTGGCGGCGCGCTGGCACCGGTGGTGTTCGGGCGGCTGGGGGACGTTACCGGGGTGCCCACGGCGGTGGTGGTGCTGGCGGCCACGCTGCTGCTCACGCTGCCGCTGGCGTGGCGGGTGAACAAGGGCTTGGTGGCAGAATAGAAAAGAAGGCGCGGGAGTCTCGGCGCCTTCCTGGTTCTGTGCGGGGTGTGGCGGGGGTTACAGGGGGGAGATGGTACCCAGTGCTCCGATTGCGAAGGCCAATATCAGAAAGCCGAATACAAAAATTGCCATCTTGCCCATGGGAGCTCCTAACTGAGGGGGTGCGGCTGTCGAAGGCCACATTGTCTGCCCCCTTCTGATCTGGAAACAGATGCAGCTAGCGAGGCCAAAAGCGGATCAGATGAGTTCGGCTGAAAAGCCCAGGCTGGACGCAACCGTCTACCGCGCCCACCGCCTCGCCCCCGCCACACACAGGATCACCCCCACCGTCACCCCCAGCATACCCGGGCTGACCTGCTCGCCCAGCAACCCCGCCGCCAAGGCCAGGCCAAAGAACGGCTGCAGCAACTGCAACTGCCCCACCGCCGCAATCCCGCCCTGGGCCAGGCCGCGGTACCAGAACACGAAACCGATCAGCATGCTGAACAGCGACACATACCCCAGGCTCACCCACGCCGGCAGGCTGATACCCGCGAACGTCGACGGCGCCAGGTACCAGGTCAGCACCAGCATCACCGGCAACGACACCAGCAGCGCCCAGCAGATCACCTGCCAACCGCCCAGCGCCCGCGACAACCGTGCCCCCTCGGCATAACCCAGGCCGCACACCACCACCGCCAGCAGCATCAGCAGGTCACCCTGGGGCGACGCCGCCAAGCCCTGCGACAACGCAAAGCCCACCACCATCAAGCACCCCAGCACCGAAAACAGCCAGAACACCGGGCGCGGGCGCTCGCCCCCGCGCAGCACGCCAAACACCGCGGTGGCCAGCGGCAGCATGCCGATGAACACGATCGAATGCGCCGAGGTCACGTACTGCAAGGCCAGCGCGGTCAGCAGCGGAAACCCCACCACCACCCCAAGCGACACCACGATCAAGGGCATTACCTGAGCCCGGGTCGGGCGCGGTTGCCTGAGCAGCATCAGCAAGGCCAGCGCCAGTACACCGGCAATGGCGGCACGCGCCACGGTGAGGAACACCGGGTCGAATTCCAGCACCGCCAGGCGCGTGGCCGGCAAGGAGCCGCTGAAAATCACCACGCCGATCAGGCCGTTGATCCAGCCACGGGTGGCGTCGTCCAGGGTACGAGGTTTGAGAGTCTGTTCCATTGAAGTCACGCTCGACAGGTTGCAGGGGTAAGGGCACGCTTGCCAAAAACCATGCTAGGGCCGACGATCAGCACAATCAAAAAATCGTCATGGATACATCTGAACATGCCTCGTTCGCGCTACAAGGCCCTGGTCGACACCTTTGCCGCCGACATTCGTGACGGCAGGCTCGCCCCTGGCACCCGCCTGCCCACCCACCGTCACCTGGCCGCGACCCATGGCCTGGCCCTGGTCACCGCGTCACGGGTTTATGCCGAACTCGAGCAGATGGGCCTGGTGAGCGGCGAGACCGGGCGCGGCACCTTCGTGCGCGAAACCTCGCTGCCGCCCGACCTGGGCGTCGACCAGCAGGTGGTGGCCGCCGGCATGGCCGACCTGAACTTCAACTACCCGGCATTGCCCGGCCAGGCCGACCTGCTGCGCAGCGGCTTGCGCCAGCTGGCACTGAGCGGCGACCTGGAGGCGCTGCTGCGCTACCAGCCCCATGCCGGGCGCGCCCATGAACGCGCCTGCATCGCCCGGCACCTGCTCGGTTGCGGGCTCGAGGTGAATCCAGAGCAGGTACTGATCGTCAGCGGCGCCCAGCACGGGTTGGCCGTGGTGCTGATGGCCCTGCTGCAGCCCGGCGACGTGATCGCGGTCGACGCCCTCACCTACTCCGGGTTCAAGGTGCTGGCCGAGGCGTTGCGCCTCGAGATGCTGCCGATTCCGGTCACGCCCCACGGGCCGGACCTCGGCGCCCTGCAGCGGCTGTGCCGCAGCCGCCCGGTACGCGCGGTGTACAGCATGCCCACGCTGCACAACCCGCTGGGCTGGGTGATGAGCCTGGAGCAGCGCGAACAACTGGTGTCGATTGCCCGCACCCACAACCTGCACCTGATCGAGGACGCCGCCTACGCCTTCCTGGCCGACGACGCGCCGCCGCCCCTGGCCCAACTGGCACCGGAGCGCACGCTGTACGTGTCAGGCCTGTCGAAGAACATCGCCACCGGCCTGCGCGTGGGCTTCATTGCCGCGCCGCCGCACCAGGTTGCCGCGCTGGAGCGCTCCATTCGCGCCACCACCTGGAACACCCCCGGGGTGATGACCGCCATTGCCTGCGCCTGGATCGAGGACGGCACGGTGGAGCGCCTGGAAGCCGAGAAGCGCGCCGATGCCCAGGCCAGGCAGGCCATCGCCCGCGAAGTACTGGCGGGCATGCCTTGCGTCACCCACCCCACTTCGTACTTTCTGTGGCTACCGCTGGCCGATGACGCCCGCGCCGAACAGATCGCCGCCGCCCTGATGCGCGAACAGGTGGCGGTGTCCACCGCGCAGCCGTTCGCCACCACCAGTCACGTGCCGCGTGCACTCAGGCTGGCGCTGGGCTCGGTGGACCTGGACACGCTGCGCGCGGCGCTGGCGAAGGTACGCTGGGTAGTGCAGGCGTACTCCTGAAGCCCACGCCTCAGAAGTCGTAGCGTGCACTCATGCCCAGGGTGCGCGGCGTACCCAGCACCCCGGTGTAGGCGCCGTTGGGCGAGTTCCACAGGGTGGTGTAGTAGGTCTTGTCGAAGGCGTTCTTCAGCCACAGCGACACGTCCCACTGGCCCTGGCCCCAGTCGCCGCGCACCCCCGCCGACAGGTTGACCAGCGCATACCCCGGCAACTGCGCCAGGCGCGAATCGTCCACCGTGCCCACCGCCTGCGAGCGCCAGGCGTAGTTGCCGTTCACGTAGGGTTGCAGGCCGTTGTCCAGGTCCCACTGGTAGCTGGCGCTGGTGTTGGCAATCCATTTGGCCGCGCCCACCACGTTATGCCCGCTGAGGTCGCAGGCGGCCGGGGCGCCGGGGCGCAAGGCCACCTCCGCCGGGCATGGGGCGTTGTCGTAGGACAGGTAGCGCACATCGTTCCACGAGCCGTTCAGGCTCAGGGTCAGGCCACGGCTCACCCGCCAGGTACTGTCCAGCTCAAGGCCACGGCTGCGCACGCTGCCGGCGTTGGTCAGGTAGCTGGTGAGGTTGGCGTCGTCGTAGGCGTTGGTCTGGTAGCCGTGCACAATCGTCCAGAACAGGTTGGCATTGAGTTGCAGGCGCTGATCCAGCAGCGTGGTCTTGATGCCCAGTTCGGCGTCGTTGGCCCGTTCGCTACCGATCAGCAGCGAGTCGGCGCCGGCCACCGGGGCGCTGGCCACGCTGAGGTTGACCCCGCCGGACTTCTCCCCGTGGGACAACGAGCCATACGCCAGTACCTGGTCGTTAACCCGCCAGGCCAGGCTGGCCAGCGCCGACGGGCTGAAGCTGTAGAGGCTCAGGTCGCCCGAATCATAGGCGCCCACACGCCCCTGCCTTACCGCTGCCGCCGCACCCGTCACGCTCGCGCCGCCCACCGGGGCATCGCGCGTCACCCTGGCCTGCTTGCGCTCGTAGGTACCGCGCAGGCCCAGGCTCAGGTCCAGGCGCGGGGTCAGGTGCCAGGTGCCCTGGGCAAAGGTGGCGAAACTGTCGGTGTCGATGCTGCCGTGGCCCACGCTGTTCACATCGTTCAATGCGCCCTGCGGGGTGCCGTTCCAGGTGTCGGCCAGCGGCCCGTACTCGGTGAACACGCGGTTCTGCATCTGCTGGCGAAAGTAATAGCCGCCCACCACGTAATCGAACCGCTCACCCAGCGGCGAGGCCAGGCGCAGCTCTTGCGAATACTGCTTGTCGCGGGCCGACTGGCCTACGTTGTGCATCACGTCCACGTTCAGTTCGTCGTCGTTGCGCGGGGTGAAGTCCCACCAGCGGTAGGCGCTGATCGACGTCAGCGTGAAGCCATCGGCCAGCCCCCAGTTCGCCTCCAGCGAGGTGCCGCCCTGGAACACCGTGACACGCTGGTCGGCATCGAGGTTGACCCTGCGCCCGTCGACCAGCGTCGCGCCCACCGCCTGGGCCCGCTGTTCATAGCGGTTGACCCCGTTGATGGTCGGCCCGGTGCTGAACAGCGAGCGCGTGCCGGCGCTGGAGTGCTCCTCGTTGTAGTCGCCAATCCAGCGCAGGCTGAAGTCTTCCTGCGGCCTGAACAGCAACTGCCCGCGAAAGCCCTGGCGTCGGCCGCCGCCCAGGGTGTCGCCGTCGAATTGGTTCTCCACGTAGCCGTTCTCGTCGGTGCGGTAGGCCGCCACCCGCCCGGCCAGCGTGTCGGTCAACGGCCCCGACACACCGCCCTGCACCTGCCGGTAGCCGTCCTCGCCCAGCGACGTCGACACGTTGCCCTGCGGGGTGAAGGTGGGCTGGCGGGTGGCGATGTTGAGCACCCCGGCCGTGGTGTTCTTGCCGAACAGGGTGCCTTGCGGGCCGCGCAGCAAGGCGATCTGCTCGATGTCCAGCAGGTCGAACACGGCCATGCCGGGGCGGCCCAGGTAGACGTTGTCGAGGTAGATCCCGGCGCTGCCCTCCAGGCCGTCACTGGCCGGGTTGTTGCCCAGCCCGCGAATCGACAGGCTCGACTGGCGCGGGTTCATGAACGCCACGTTGACGCTGGGCATGGCCTGTTGCAGGTCCTGCAGGCGATACAGGCGCTGGGCCTCCAGGGCCTGGGCGCCCAGCACGCTCATGGGGGTGGGCACGTGCTGCGCCTCTTCGCTGCGCCGGCGCGCCTCGACCGTCACCGGGGCAAGGGTCGGGGCGTCGGTGGGGGCCGGCTCAGTGGCTGACGCAGGCAGTGACAGCAGGCCCAGTGCGGCCAGGCACAGGGGGCGTGGATAAGGCAGCTTCATCATCGATTCCTTTGGGGGTATGGCGGTACCTCGCTGCGCGTGGTGTGCGTGAGCGTGAGGGTGGGTGCTGGTGCGCTGTGTTCAGGCTTTCAGCCAGGGAATGTCGTCGCGCTGGTAACGGTGCGCGCGGAAGATCGCGTTGTTCTCGCCCGGCAGGTAGCGGCGCGAGGCCGCATCGGGGTAGGCGGCAAAATGCGGGTTGATGTACTCCCACACCACCTCGCCGGCCGGCGTCACTTCGAACAGGCGGCCGAAGTTGGCCTCGGTGATCAGCGTGTTGCCGTTGTGCAGACGCTGTGCACCGCCCATGAACGGGGTGAAGAAGGCGTAGCCGGGGGTATCGGCGTACTGCCATTCGATGCGCCGGGTCAGCGGGTCGATCTCCAGGATGCGCGAGTGCGGCATCGACACGTGGGGCCGCGAAATACCGTTATCGAACACCAGGATGCGGCCGTTCTCCAGCTCGCTCGGGCAATGCTGCTGCGCCACCAGATCGTGGCCCAGACGCCACAGCACCTCGCCGCTGCCGCGCTGCACGGCGATCACCGACGACACGCTGCGCAAGCTGAGGATCACCTTGCCATCGCGACCCGGGGTCACCGCATTGGTCATGGGCCAGTGGTAGCGCTCGAAGGTGTCGTGCAGCGGGTAGTCCTCGGGGCGCAGGTGCTCCCAGCTGCGCCACTCCCACACCACCTGGCCCTGGCGATCCACCTCCTTGACCACGTCGGCATAGATCACCCCGCCCGCCGCCTCGCTGCCGGGAATACCGCCCACCACGCGGCTGGCCAGCTCGGGGCTCAGGGGCTCGACCGTGGTGTACAGCAGGTGGCCGTTGTCCAGCCACTGGGCATCGTGGTGGTGCAGCAGATCGGTGTGCTGCCACACCACCTCGCCTTGCGCGGTGACTTCACTGAAGGCGCCGCCGTGCCATACCGACCAGCCGGGGAACAGCTCGGGGGAGTCGGGGTGGTTGCCGTTGTAGCCCAGGTTGCCGTTGGGCAGTATCACCGCGTCGCGACCGGGGCGCTGGGGCAGCTTCCAGCGGTGTACCACTTCGCCGTCCAGGTCGATCAGGAACACGTTGCCGTCGGCGGTCTGCGGTGCGAACAGGGTATAACCCCCGGCGCTGCGGGCGTGGTCCACGGCAACCAGGCCGGTCCTGTGGCGTTTGAGGGTCGGGGTGTGCAGGGCAGTCATGAGGTTTCTCCGGGTGAGTGGTGCCCTGCCGACGGCAGGTCGGCATGGCAGGTCGAGTTGAAGTGTTTAGTCAGGTTGTGGCAGCAAACTGTTGAAACGGCTATCGAATACCTGTTCAACCTGCAACGGTTTGGGGATCAGGCGCTCGGCGGCGAAGGCATCGGCCAGGCGTTGCTGCAAGGCGATGATCGAAGGGTCGATGGGCACATAGCGCAGGTGCTGGTGCGCCAGCATCTCGCGCACCAGCTCAAGGGGCAGGCGCGTGCTGCCTGCCAGCGCCTGGGCCCAGGCATCCGGGTGGGCGGTGGCCCAGGCCTGCGCCCTGGCCAGGCGCACCATCAGCTCGCCCAGCTGTCGAGCACGCTGCGGGTCGGCCAGGGCCTGGCCGCTGGCGACCGTGAAGTTAAGGCCGGTCTCGGGCCAGGCCGAGCCGTCCACCAGCACCCGGGCGCCGTGGGCGGTGGCCTGCCCGACAAAGGGGTACCACACCGCCCAGGCGTCCAGGTGGCCACTGGCAAAGGCGTTTTGCGCATCGATGGGGCTGGCATAGGCGATCTTCACCTCCCGGGGGCTCAGCCCGGCCTGGCGCAGCGCGGCCAGCAGCAGGTAGTGGCCGCTGGAGCCTTTGGCCACCGCCACGCGCCGGCCCTTGAGGTCGACCACCTGTTGCACCGTCGAGCCTTGTGGCAGCAGCAGCGCATTGTTGTTCTGGGCGCCGTCGGCCACGCCGATGATACGGATGTCGAAACCGCCGGCCTGGGCAAACACCGGCGGCGCATTGCCCACCACCCCCACATCCACCGCCCCGGCACTCAGCGCCTCGAGCAAGGCCGGGCCGGCCGGGAACGGGTGCCAGCTCAGGGGCAAGGTAGGAGTCTGGGCCTCCCCGGCGGCCTGCAGCAGGGTTTGTACCAGCCCGCTCTGGTCGCCGACCCGCAGCGCGGCAGGTGCGGCGCTGACGGCCTGGGCCAGCACCATGCCGGCGCACAGCGCCACGGCGCGCAAGGTGGTGCGGCGGGCGTGCAGGTGCTTGGCAGCAGCAGCGAATAACGGCATTGTCGTCCCCTTGTTTCGTGTTGAACCCAGTATGTCGAGGCCCCCCGTGCAACTCCATGCCAAACACCCCTCCTTTGCTGCCACGCCACCCGCGCCCCGCACGGTGGTGGTGCTGGGTTTCGACGATGCGTTGCTGCTCAATGCGGCCGGCCCGCTGGAGGTGTTCGGCGCCGTGCCGCGCCTGCTGGCCGGCGCGTTCGCACAGCACCCGCCCTATCGCCTGGTACTGGCCTCGCCCGAGGGCGGCCTGATCAGCACGGTGTCGGGCATCGAGGTGATGACCCGTTCACTGGCGCAGCTGGACCTGGAGCTGCGCGACATCGACACCCTGATCGTGGCCGGCGGCCCTGGGGTGGCCGCACTGGAAGCAGACCCGCGCGCGTGCGACTGGCTGCGCCGGCGCCATGGGCAGATTCGCCGGCTGTGCTCGGTGGGCACCGGCACCTTCGCGCTGGCGGCTGCGGGCCTGCTCGATGGCCGTCGGGTGGTGACCCACTGGAAGTTCAATGACGAGTTGCAGGCGCGCTACCCCAGCGTGCAGTGCCAGCCCGACGCGCTGTACCTGAACGACGCCAACCTGTGGACCTGCGGCGGCGCCACGGCGGGCATCGACCTGGCGCTGGCACTGGTGGAGCAGGACCTGGGCCCCCACGCGGCCCTGGCGCTGGCACGCTACTTCACGGTGTTTCTGTGGCGCTCGGCCGGGCAACCGCAGCTCAGTGCCTCGTTGCAGGCACAGTCCAACGCGCTGCGCACCGCACCGGATGTGCGCCTGGCCCGGCTGCATGCCTGGATCGCCGCCAACCTGGATGGCGACCTGCGGGTGGAGCGCCTGGCCGAGCAGTTCGGCATGAGCCCGCGGCATTTTGCCCGGGCCTATGTGGCGGCCACGGGTGACACGCCGGCCCAGGCGGTGGAAACATTGCGCCTTGAAGCGGCGTGCCGCCTGCTGGAGACCACCCGCGAGCCGATCAAGCGCATTGCCGAAACCGTCGGCTTCGGCCGCGAAGAACGCATGCGCCGGGTGTTTCAGAAAGAGCTGGGCACCAGCCCGCTGGGTTATCGTACCCAGGCCAGGGCCCCGCAACCGGGCGTGCCCGTGCCGGTGGCCGGCCAGACCGGCTACCGCCATGTGGAGCGGCCGGGCATCGCGCTGGAGCATCTGGCGCAGTAGATTCGGATTGTCGAGAACGGAGTGATCATGAAAGTTCTGTATACCCTGCTTGCCCTGCTGGCGTTGAGCGGACTGGGTGGCACCGCCTATGCCAAGGCACCGGCCGCAGAGGCGGCGCGCGAGTTCGTGGTCAAGAGCCAGGCCGGGGCCAACCTGGGGCCGATTGCGCTGTCGGCGGCCATGCGCACCAACACCTACGGCCTGCTGACTGCGCAGGTCGGCAGCCAGCAAGCGGAAAAGAGCGTGACGGCGGCCATCAAGGGGCTGCTGCCCAAGTACCAGCCGCAGTGGGACCAGCACCTGGTCGAGGCCTACAGCCAGTCGTTTTCGGCGAAGGAGCTGGCGTCACTGGCCAGCGAAGGTCGCGAATCCAAGTATGCCGACAAGGTGATGAGCAAGCAGCCAGACATCGGCAAGGCCATGCAGGCCAGTTCCAGGCCGGTGCTGATCGAGCTGGTGACCGAGGCGTTGAAGGTGGCGGTGGCGGCGCATCCGGTGAAGTGAGGGGCGTAGTTGCCTGCTGGTGCTGCGCACCCGATCGCGGGTCAAGCCCGCTCCCACAGGTTTGCGCTGCTTCTGTGGGAGCGGGCTTGGCCCGCGATCGAGCGCAAAGCGCTCGCATGGCTCAAATCACACGGGTAGTGCCCCTTCCAACCATAGGTCCCTCATCGCAACGCCTCACGCACACATTCAATGGCTTCACCTACCGAGCGCCCCTGCACCGCTGGCGGGTCTTCGCGCTCACCGAACTCGCGCCACACGAACAGGGTCAGCTCCGCGCCATCGGTGAGCGACTGGCAGCCGGCCCCGGCATAGGTCTGCAGCAGCCGATAGCGCTCATCCTTCCAGAACAGCGCCTCCACCCAGTCGTACACCGGGATGAAGTGAAAGTGAATCGGGTACCCCGGCATATGCCCGTACCGGCTGATGTACAGCCACTTGGGCTGCAACTGGCGCTCCATCACCGCCTGCGTCCTGGCCATCAGCCCGCCCATCTCGGCCAGCGCCGCGTCGGGCAGTTCCGCCAGTGAATCGACCGGCTGGCGCGACCCCAGCATCAGATAACCCGGCAACGCCGAAGACAGATGGTGGTTGAGTACCCAGTGTGCGGTTTCGTGAACGATGAACTCAGCGGGGATCTTCAACGCGCCTTCACCTCGGCCAGCGCCTCGCGCAGTGCCTGTGCATCGGCCAATTCCTGCTTGGCCGTCACGCGCCCGTGCTCCAGTTGCAGCAACAGCACCGTGCCCTCGGCGCCCGGGTAACGCGAGGCCACCCGCCCCTCGCGGTCCAGCAGCACGCGGTAGCTGTAGTCGCGCATGGCCGGGATGGCGAACAGCTTGGCGATCAGCGCCGGCATGCGCTGCACGTCGGCGACAAACACACCCTTGCGCGCCTCCAGGTAGCCCTTGGGCTGCCCCTCCAGCACCGCCTTGACCAGCTTGCCACCCTCCATGCTGCGCGCCACCAGCACCAGGGCAGTGTCGTCGTTGAGGGTATACGGCTGCTCGAACTGGTCGAGCAGGGTCCACGGGGCCACGCGCTCGCCCACCTCAAGCGCCTGGGCAACGATGGGCATCAGGCCCAGCAACAGCACGATCAGCACTCTCACACCACACCTCGTTCATTGGGCTTCGACAAGCCGGCGACTATAGCGCGACTCAGGCAGGCGAAGACATCGCCCGCGCCACCGCATAAAGTGACGCTTTTTTCCGGGAGGTATGGATGAACGCGCCCACTGACCACACCCTCACCGCCCGCGAGGTGTGCCAGCAGCTACGTGACGCCGCCCTGGGGCTGGCCAGCCTGCAGTGCCTGCAGGCGCAACCGGCCAGTGGCGTGATGCAGGTGCAGATCGACGGCTGGCAGTTGAGCCTGGATGTCGAACACGGCCACCTGCACCACTGCCAGCGTTGCCAGAGCCCGGATGGCCGGGTGTACGAGCCTGGCCTGCGCTACGGCACCGACCCGGTCTACCTGCTCAGCACCTGGGAACTGGCCCGGATCGAGCGCCTGCTCGGCGCCTAGCGCTGCGCCATGGCATGGCGCGCGCACTGTTCGTAGTAGGTCTGCTTGATGGCTGGCGGCTTGAGCCGCGAGCGGCTGTTGTAGGTCTGTTCGGTAATGCCCATGGCCGTCATGCGCATCCACGGCTTGGGGAACTTGCGTGATTGCAGGCGCTTGCGCGCGGCATACAGCGTGACCCCGGACAGCTTGGACTGCTGCGCGCCGGCGGCAATCTCCGAACCCCAGCTGCACACGAAGCGGTCATTCTTGTTCAGCGCCTTGGCGTGCGTCGCCAGCGAGAAGGTGGCCAGTGCGCACACGGCCACGGTCATCACGAAACCTCGCATGAAGTCATCCTAACCCGTTGAAAGGCGGCGAGTTTGCCAAGGATGAAAAGGCGCCGGGGCCAGCAAATTGCCTTATGTGTCCTCCAGCAGTTGCAGCAGGCCCAGTGCATCGCCTACCGCAGCGCCGCTGGCGGTGTTGTCGAAGATGCACCAGCACTCCACGCCGGCCTCCAGGGCCTGGCGTATGTCCTGGGCCAGCAGTGCCAGGCGTTCGTGCCCATAGGCGCTGTGATAGAGGCGTGGCGAGCCGTGCAGGCGCCAATAGCGCAAGCCGGCCCAGCCACCTGGCTGCACGGCACCGATGGGGCTGGGGTCGGCCCCCACCTGGGCAATGCGCCAGCGTTCGAGCAGCGCCCCGGCGTCGGCCCAGGAGGCATGGCGCGGCTCGAACGCCACGGCGCCGGCGTAGCGCTCACGCAGTGCACCGAAGAACGCCTGCGCCACCTGCGGCTCGCAGGCCAGCGATGGCGGGGTCTGCACCAGCAGGCATCCCAGGCGCTCGCCCAGCTGCATGCACTGCTGCACAAACGCATCCAGCAACCCGGCGCAGTCATGCAGGCGTTGCACATGGGTGATCTGCTTGGGCACCTTGACCGAGAACACGAAGCCTGGCGGTACCGCCTGAGCCCAGCGCGCATAGGTGGCGGGCTGGTGCGGGCGGTAGAACGAGCTGTTGATTTCCACGGCCGGCAGGCGCGACGCATAACGCTGCAGGTACGTGCCCTGCTCGGCGAACGCCGGCCAGTACGCGCGCGGCAGGCTCCAGCCGGCACAGCCGATGCGTAACAAGGGGCTCATCGAGCGGCCTTGAGTTCGATCCAGGTGGGTGCATGGTCGCTGGCATGCGCTTCGTTGCGCACCCAGGCGTCGACCCCGGCGTTTTTCAGGCGCCTGGCCAGCGGCGGGTTGAGCAGCAGGTGGTCGATGCGCAGCCCCGAGTTCTTCTGCCAGTGCTGGCGAAAATAGTCCCAGAAGGTGTACACCCGCTCGTCCGGGTACAGGTGGCGGATAGCGTCCGTCCAGCCCTGGGCCAGCAGGCGCTGGTAGCATTCGCGGCTTTCGGGCTGCAGCAGCGCGTCCTTGAGCCAGGAGCGCGGGTTGTAGATATCCAGGTCGGTGGGCACCACATTGAAGTCGCCGGCCAGCAGCACCGGGTGCTCGCTGTTCACCAGGCCCTGGGCGTGGGCGATCAGGCGTTCGAACCAGGCCAGCTTGTAGTCGAACTTGGGCCCCGGTTGCGGGTTGCCATTGGGCAGGTACAGGCAGCCGACCTGAATGCCCAGCACCGCCGCTTCCAGATACCGGCTTTGCGTATCGTCCTCGCTTCCCGGCAAGCCGCGGCGCACCTCCAGCGGTTGCGCGTCACGGGCCAGAATCGCCACACCGTTCCACGACGCCTGGCCATGGTGCAGGCAGCCATAGCCGAGGGCTTCGAAGTCAGCCACAGGGAACGCGCTGTCTACCGCCTTGAGCTCCTGCAGGCAGGCGATGTCGGGCTGTTCCCGCTCCAGCCAGGCCAGCAGGTTGGGCAGCCGCGCCCGCAGGCCGTTGATGTTGAATGTGGCGATCTTCAGCGTTTTCATCCGCACCTCCCTGGCGATCAGGTATCCGGGTCGTCGACCTTGGCCTCCACGGCCGCTTCGATGGCGTGCGTGTTCGCCTCATCGGCCATGGCCTTGAGCGCCAGCCAGTCGTCCCATTCGATGGCACCGTCGTCCAGCAGCGCCTGGGCCAGGCTGACCAGGGCCTGGTGGTAGGCATCCGGCGACTCCAGCCGGTAACTCTGATCGTCCAGCACGGCATACCAGGCTTTGAGTTCAGGCATATTGCGGTCAACCGACATGGCATTGTCCTCTGGGTCACTCAGCTCTAGTGAGTGCCGGACGTGGCCGAACGTTCAGTTGCAGTGCACAGGCGGTCAGTCGGCCGCCACCACCTGATTGCGCCCCTGGGCCTTGGCACGGTACATCGCCTGGTCGGCGCTGTTGAGCAAGGTGTGCAGGTCGCTGTGCGCCGCACTGGCCACCGCCACGCCGAAGCTGGCCGTCATGCCCTGGCGGCCGTCGCTGTGGTGCACGAACTGCAATTGGGCGATGGCTTGCGCCAACTGTTCGGCGATGCCCAGCGCCGTGTCCATCGGGGTGTCGGCGAGCAGCACCGCGAACTCCTCGCCGCCCAGCCGACCGTACACGTCGGTGTCGCGGAACGAAGCCTTGATCACCCCGCCGATCTGGCGCAGCACCTCGTCGCCGACCTGATGACCGTAGGTGTCGTTGATGCGCTTGAAGTGGTCGATGTCCAGCATCAGTGCGCACAGCGGGCGCTGCTCGCGCTGGCTGTGGGAGTACAACTGCTGGGCATGTTCGAAGAACGCCCGGCGGTTCTTCAGGCCGGTCAGCTCATCGGTTTGCGCCGCGCTGCTGGCGATGTGGTGCGCGCGTTCCATCTCGTGGGTCAGGCATAACGCCTTCTCCAGCGCCGCGCAGAGCTTGCCGGTGGCGCGCAGCATGAACGAGGAAAACACCAGCACCGCCAGGGCCATGCCGGTCTGCAGCTGCGAGGGCTGAAACAGCAGCCACAGCGTGCAGGGCAGCAGCACCAGGCCGATGGCGGCCAGGGTCATCGAGCGGTAGGCGTAATAGCAGGACACCGCGCTGCCCGACATGCCCACGGCGAACAACAGCACGATCGCCTGGGCCAGCAGGCTGTCGTGCGGCATCACCGCCAGCGCCCCCAGGCCCCACACGCCGGCACTGAACACCAGGGTGACCCAGTATCTGCGTTCCCAGCGCGATGGGGTATGGCTGGTCTCGGGGCTGCGGTAGTAAGCGGTGAACAGCACGATGCGCGACAGGGTCGCCACGCTCAGCACGCCGATCCAGCTCAACGCGACGTTGTGTTCGATGTAGTCCCAGCACAGCCAGCACAGCATCACTGCGCCAAGAAAGCTGCCGTATACCGCGGTCAGCGACTGACGGAACAGCAACTGCAAACGGTCGGTACGGGCCAGTTGCGCCACAGTGGCATCAGGGTGCGAAAAGGGATGATCCATTGGCTATGCCCGCTATGGTGAAGCGCTGGTAAGCCGCATTGTGGCACTGTGCGATCATCTCGAACAGCCGGCTGTCGGCTGGGGCGCGCACGTGCGATTGAATGTTCAGAGGGTCGAGGATAGCCTGTGCGCACGGCGGCCATGCCGACGTCTGACGCCAGGAGTGCACCATTGGTCTTGAACCTCGATATTCGCAGCTATCAGGCTGAAAGCGCTCATCACCAGCATGACTTCACGCAACTGGTGCTGCCCATCTGCGGGCGCATGGAAATCGACGTGGATGGCCGCGGCGGCAGCATCGACAATGCCCTGGCGGCGCTGGTGCGACCCGGTTCGCAGCACGCGCAGCTGGCGCAGCCCGGCAGTCGCTTCCTGGTGCTCGACTGTGCCCCCGATGCACTGCACGGCCAGCCGTTCACGGCGCTGGCGCAACGCACCTACGTCGCCATCCCGCCCGCCACCCGGCGCCTGATCGAATATGCCGAGCTCATCGGCCGTGACCAGCTGGCGGCCACTGCAACGCACCTGGCGCCCTTGCTGCTGGCGTCGCTGGCCGCCCTGCCGGTGCAGCCGAACCCCGGCCTCAACCGCCTGATTGCCCAGGTACACGCCCAACCAGCCGCCGCCTGGAGCAACGAACGCATGGCCCATGTCGCGGGCATGAGCCTCAGCCAGCTGCATCAGCGCTTTCGCGAGCTGCATGACTGCACCCCGCAGGGCTGGCTGACCCGCGTACGGATCGAGCAGGCCCAGCGCTGGCTGGGCGACAGCCACCTGCCGATTGCCGAGATTGCCCTGCGCAGCGGCTTCAGCGACCAGGCCGCCCTCACCCGCGCCATGCAGCGGGTGGGCGGCATCACCCCCGCCGCCTACCGCAGGCGCCAGAAACAGCCTGGGTAAAAAAACCCGCAGTCGGCGCCAATACCACCACTGGCAAAACCCGCATGCTGGGCACCTTTCACGGCAGGGGTGGTGCGATGTTCGCTGATCGTTCGTTGGTAAAGGGGCTTGGCTACGGCGTGGCGGCCGGGGTGTGCTGGGGCGTGATCTTCCTGGGCCCCGAACTCACCCCAGGGTTGAGCGGGGTGCAGTTCGCGGTACTGCGGTTCCTGTGTTACGGGCTGTTTTCGCTGGTGCTGCTGATGCCGCGCCTGCACCGGGTATGCGCGCAGCTCACCCGTGCCGACTGGGTCTCGCTGTTCTGGCTGAGCCTGGTGGGCAACCTGGTGTACTACTCGCTGGTGGGCAGCGGCGTGCAACTGGTCGGCATCGCCACCACCTCGTTGATCGTCGGTCTGATCCCGGTGCTGGTGACCCTGGCGGGGCGCCATGACGCCAACGCGGTGCCTGTGCGGCGGCTGATCCCCTCGCTGACGCTGGCGATGGCCGGCGTGGCCCTGATCAGCCTCGATGCGTTGCACAGCGGCGCCGACACCCGCACCAGCAGCGGCCAGGTGATAGCCGGCCTGCTGTGCGCCGTGGGCGCGCTGGTGAGCTGGAGCTGGTACGCGGTGGCCAATGCCCGTCGGCTGGCCCTGGTCGGCGGCGTGTCCTCCCACGACTGGGCCTTGCTCACGGGCCTGATGACCGGCGCACAGGCGCTGGTGCTGGCGATTCCGGTGCTGGGCCCTGAAGTGGCGGCCCATGGCGCGGCAACCTGGGTTCACTTCGTGCTGGTGGCCGCGGGCGTGGCGCTGCTATCGTCGGTGGTCGGCGGCGCCTTCTGGAACCAGGCCAGCCGGCTGCTGCCGCTGGCGCTCAGCGGCCAGGTGCTGGTGGTGGAAACCCTGGCGGCGCTGCTGTTCGGCTTTTTGTGGGAACAGCGGCTGCCCGGTGCGCTGGAGCTGGTTGCTATTGCGCTGCTGGTCGGTGGCGTGGTCTGGTGCCTGAACTGCCACCGCAGCGATACTGCCAGTGCCACCGCAACCTCCTCCTGAACCAATGGACTGTGAAATGCTCACCATCAGACCCGCTACCAGCGCCGATGCCCAGGTGGCCTACGACATACGTCGGGAAGCAGTCCGTCATCACTGCATCGGGGCCTACCCGGCAGAACAGATGCTGGCCTGGACGGCGGGCACGGCCGAGGATGGCTACGCCAGCCTTATGGCCAGTCACTTCTACATGGGGTGCATCGAAGGTGAGCCGGTGGCAACCGGCATGCTGGATGTGAATGCCCGTGAAATCGGGGCGATCTTCGTGTTGCCGGGGTACATGCAGCAAGGCCTGGGCAAACAGATGCTGGCGTTTCTTGAAGCGCTGGCGCGCAACCTGGGGCTGGCGCAGGTGAACCTGGACGCCACGCTGAACGCAGCAGCCTTCTATCGACAGTGTGGTTATGTGGGCGAAGCGACAGCGCTCTATCACTCTCCCCGGGGCATCGACCTGGCGTGTGTGCCCATGACCAAGGTACTGGTGTAGGTCGGCGCCGGCCTCTCGCGGGTCAAGCCCGCTCCCACAAGGATGGCGGTGTGCCTTGTGGGAGCGGGCTTGACCCGCGATGCTGTCACTTCGTCCCGAACATCGCCGTCCAGTAGATCCCCGCATCGCTCTTGGGGTCCACCGCATAAGCCGCGCCCAGCTCCTTGAACTGCGGGTTCATCAGGTTGGCGCAATGCCCGGCGCTGGCCAGCCAGCCATCAACCACCTTGCGCACGTTGTCCTGCCCGGCGGCGATGTTTTCCCCGATCAGCTGATAGCTGTAGCCCTGCAACTCGGCGCGGTCGCCCGGCATGCGCCCGTCACGGTCGCGGTGGTCGAAGAAATTGCCGTTGGCCATGGCCCGCGTATGGCCCTGTGAGGCCTCTGCCAGGGTGGTATTCCAGGCCAGCGGCGCGCTGGCCGCATAGGCCTGGGCGCCGCACTGGCGCGGCTGGGCCCGCGCACTGTTGATCGCGTCGAGCAGCTTCTGCCCCTCCACCTGCGACTCCGCCAGCTTGGCACTGAGCAGTGGGCGCGCCAGCACGATGCGCCAGTCACGCCCTTCGCGGCTCACGCCCACATCGACGAACTGCGGGTCGAGCACCACCTTGCAGAAGCTCTCCTGAATCGCCTTCATCGCTGCCGCTGCATCGCGCGGCCCCGACAGGCTGATGGCCTGCACGCTGACCATCGGGTACGAGGCCTTCACCAGCGCCTGTTGCAAGTCACCGACACCGTTGGCCGGGAGCACCAGGCGCGGGTCGCTGGCCAGCGGCGGCAGCTCCAGCGACACCTGCTCGGCACAACGTTGCGACTGGCTGCGATAGCCATTGATCGACTCGACCAGTTGCGTCTCGTCGCTCGCCACCGCCAGCGTGGTGACAAGCATGCCCAGCGCCAACGCGCCCAGACGCAGCCTGGATGATAAGTCGTGCATGTAACTCTCCCTTGAACAAACTGCGCCCATGATGCGGGATTTTGTGTTGCTTTCGTAGCACCACGGGATGCGACGCATTATCAATACCTGCCTGTGCGCCGCTATCGAGCTTGGATGCGCAGTGCCGGCCGGCGTTCCTTGCCCTGCGCACAAATCCACCGGTTGACGCCCCTACCCTCACACCAGCCGCAGGCTGGCAGCGGCTTGCGCGCCCGTGTCGCCAAGGCGCTGCTGCACGAATGCCCTGGCCTGGCGGGTGAGTTGATCCAGATGACGGTCGCGCTGCTTTTCGGCGTCCACCATGGTCCGCTTGCCGTGCTGCTTGAGCAGGTAGGCGTGAATCTGCTGGACCTCAAGGGTGCGGTAGATCGGCGCCACGTCGAGCACCGCCAGCAGCCCCTCGGTGGCGTGATCGCGGGTGTTCATCAATACCTGCGGCCCGCGTGCCCCCAGCACCTGAAAGCCCATCGCCTCGAAATACGCCACCTTGCCCACGGCGCAGGCCAGCTCCACGTGCGGGTAGCGCTCGCGCACCTGCCCCAGCAGGGCCCGGGCGATGCCCTGGCGCCGATGCCCGGCCAGTACCGCCATGTACGCCACCGCACAGGCCTGGGGGTCGTCCTGCACCGGCAGGTACAGCACGAACCCCAGCAGCTGCGAGGGGTCCTGCTCGTCGGTGGCCACCAGCAGCTCCACCGGGATGCCGCGCGCGCCACTCAGGGCCTCCAGGTACAGGTGCACTTCATAGCCGATGCCGTACTGGTAGAGGCTGTACAGCGGGTTGCTCGGCGGCAGGGCCACGCTGCTGATGTCGGTCAGGTAGTCGACCACCATCTGCAGGATCTGGCCCTTGATCGGTTCGTCGGGGGGTGTTTGCAGCAGGGTGATGACAGGCATGCGGCGTCTGGCTCCGGAAACAGGGTGACCTTTGCGGTCCTGGCGGGGATTCTACAGGTCTGCGCGGCCCCGCCCTACCCCGCGCTCAAGCCCCACAGCACCTGCAGCACATGGCCGGTGGCACGCTCCACCTCGCCGCTGCGGTGCGCGATGCCCAGCTGGCGCCACAGCAGCGGCTGCAACGGGCGCATCACGATGCGCGCATCGGCCAGCGGCGTGGAGCCTTCGTTGGGCAGCAGGGTGGCGCCGTAGCCGGCAGCCACCAGGCTCTTGATCGCATCGTTGTAGTTGAGCTGGATGCGCGGCGCCGGCTGCTGGCCGGCCGCGTTGAACCACTCCGAGGTCAGGCGTGACAGCCCGGTGCTGCTGTCGTTGAGAATCAGCGGCTGGGTCGCCAGCCACTCGGGCGTGACCTGCGCCGGGCAGTCCCAGCGTGCCGGCAGGTACGCCATGACCGGGTCGCGCCGCCAGGGCTCGATGCTCAGCCCCTTCACCGGGCTTTGCGGCAGGGCCACCAGGCCGATGTCCAGCGAGCCCTCGGCGAGCTTGTTGAGCGTTTCGCGCGAGGTCAGCACCGCCACCTGCACATCGATGCCGGGGTGTGCATGGCCCAGGGTTTCCAGCGCCTGGGGCATCAGTTGCGCAATCGCCCCGGTGGACGCCCCCAATCGCACGCGCCCGGCCAGGCCCAGCACCTGGCGCTGCACGTCGTCCAGTGCCTGCTGCGCGTCGGCCAGCAGGCGGCGGGCGCGCTCCACCAGGGTTTCGCCGATGGCCGTGGGCTGCACGTTGCCGCGGGTGCGCGAAAGCAGGGTGCCGCCCACCCGTGCTTCAAGCTCGGCGACATGCAGGCTGACCGTGGGCGGCGCCAGGTTGAGCACCCGCGCGGCTTCGGCGAACGACCCCAGGTCGGCAATCGCCACCAGGGTACGCAAACGGTCCAGGCTGATTTCACGCATGGATGTTGCCTCTTCAGTAAAACTGAACCTGACCTTTGCCAAATTCAACTTTTCCTATCTTAACCGCGCATCGAAGATAAGCCCTGACCTTTTTCACGTGCGAGCACACTCATGGCCACACCCGTTGTATTCATCGATGGCGACCAGGGCACCACCGGGTTGCAGATCCACCAGCGCCTGCAGGGCCGAACCGACCTGCAGTTGCTGACCCTGCCCGCCGAACACAGAAAGAGCCCGCAGCACCGCGCCGTGGCGATCAACGCCTGCGACATCGCCATGCTGTGCCTGCCCGACGATGCCGCGCGCGAGGCGGTGGCCAGCATCCGCAACCCGGCGGTGCGGGTGATCGACGCCAGCTCCGCGCACCGTACCCACCCGGAGTGGGTCTATGGTTTCGCCCAGATGAGCCCGCAGCAGGCCGAGCGCATTGCATCAGCCAAGCGGGTGAGCAACCCCGGGTGCTACCCGACCGGGGCCATCGGCCTGCTCAAGCCGTTGATCGATGCCGGCCTGTTGCCGCAGGACTACCCTGCCAGCCTGCATGCCGTGTCGGGCTACTCGGGCACCGGGCGTGCCGGTGTCGAGCTGTACGAGGGGCCGGATGCGGCCGGGGCGCCGGCATACCAGGCGTATGGGCTGGGGCTTGCGCACAAGCACGTGCCGGAGATCCAGCAGTACAGCGGGCTGGGCCAGCGGCCGATGTTCATGCCGGCCTATGGTGCGTTCCGCCAGGGCATCGTGCTGACCATCCCGGTGCAACTGCGGCTGCTGGCGCCGGGTGTTACCGGGGAGCGCTTGCAGGCGTGCCTGGCCGAGCACTATGCGCAATTGCAGCACGTCGAGGTGCTTTCGTTGCAGCAGGCCAAGGCGCTGACGTACCTGGACCCGCAGGTGATGAACGGCACCGACGACCTGCGCCTGATGGTGTTCGAGAATGGCGAGCAGGTGCTGTTGGCGGCGGTGTTCGACAACCTGGGCAAGGGCGCGGCGGGGGCGGCGGTGCAGAATCTGGACCTGATGATGGGGGGTGAGTGAAGGGCACTTCCCTGGCGATTGGCGCGGTGGCCTCGCAGCAAAAGCCTGCATTGTGCATGTAGGCCCTGCGACCGCTTCGCGCTCGATTCGCGGGTCAAGCCCGCTCCCACGCCCTGCGGGCAGAAGCGGATTATGCATGGCTCAATGATCTGTTTCGGGCCGCCAGGCCGTAGGAGCGGGCCTTGCCCCGCGATCTGGTGCGCAGCGCCAGCAAAACCTGCCCACGCGGTTTTTCTGCCCACTCCGTTGCCAACCTCGCCCCACCAAGGCACTCTGCCATCGCTCGGCTGTTGCGCACCCTCGGCAATAAGGACCATTGCAATGACCTCACCCGATTTTCGGCCCAAGCCCGTCCACCAGCTGATCAGGGAGGACAGGCAAAGCCCGGTCAATCGCTTCTGGATCCCCGCCTACCAGCGCGGCTACCGCTGGAAACCCGAGCAGGTGCAACAACTGCTGGAAGACATCCTCGAGTTCGCCTACCGCAAGAACCCGCAGAACGACGACTTCTACTGCCTGCAGCCGCTGGTGCTAAAGGCCCGCGACAATGGCCAGTATGAAGTGGTCGACGGCCAGCAGCGCCTCACCACGCTGCTGCTGATTCTGCGTTTCTTCAACCAGCGGCTCACCGAAAGACACCGCGCACCGGTGTTCGAACTCAGCTACGAAACCCGCCCGCACCTGCCGGATTTTCTGCTTGAGCCCTCGGCCGAGCAGGCCCGCGGCAATGTCGATTTCTTCCACCTGTACCAGGCCATGCACAGCATCGAGCACTGGTTCGATCAGCACGACAACGAAGTCGACGACTTCAAGTCCACCCTGCTCAACCGCACCAAGGTCATCTGGTACGAGCTGGCCGCCAGCGAGAACCCGGTGGACGCCTTCACGCGCCTGAACATCGGCAAGATCCCCCTGACCGACGACGAGCTGATCCGTGCGCTGTTTCTCAAGCGCAACGCCGACGACGCCTCGGGCGAAACGCCCCAGCAACTGCGCATCGCCCACGAATGGGATCAACTCGAAAAGGCCCTGCAGAACGACGCGCTCTGGTACTTCCTGAACGAGCAGCCAAGCACCGGGCAGAACCGCATCGGCTTCCTGTTCCAGCTGGTAGCCCGGCTGGAAGGCGCAAGCGCGCCAGCCCGACAGCGCTACTCCGTGTTCCATCACTACAGTCGCCGGCTGGCTGCCCCCGACGCCTCGGCGCAAACGCTATGGCAGCAGGTCAAGAACACCTGCATGCTGCTGGAGGAATGGTTCGAGGACCGCCGGCTCTACCACATCATCGGTTTTCTGGTGCAGCAGGGTGTCGCCGTGACCGAGCTGTTCGCACTGTCGCAAGGCCTGCCCAAGAGCCAGTTCGAACAGCGCCTGCGCCAGCGCGTGTTCATGCAACTGACCGGCTCGCCCCTGCCCCAGCCGGCTACCCGCGACGCCATTACCGATGCGCTCTCGCCATTCCTCGCCGGCCTGGACTACTCACAGCGGGACAGATCGGCCATTCGCGCGACCCTGCTGCTGTTCAACCTCGCCAGCCTGCTGCAGAACCCGCAATCGAACGTGCGCTTCCAGTTCGACAGCTTCAAGAAGGAGCGCTGGGACATCGAACATGTGCGCTCGGTCACCGCCCACCGCTTCAACGGCGCCGAGGAAAAACAGCAATGGCTGCAGCGCTGCCTGTCGCACCTGCCGGACAAGACCGAAACCCGGCCCCTGCGCGAGGCCCTGGAGGCATTCATTGGCGACCCCAAGGGTGCAGACGATGAGGCTTTCAACGCGCTCCACCAGGCAGTGCTGGAGGCGTTCGGCGAAAACCAGGAGGTCGACGACAGCATCGGCAACCTCACGCTGCTCGACCAGAAGACCAACCGCAGCTACAAGAACGCGATCTTCGCGGTCAAGCGCGAGCGCCTGCTGGCCCTGGACCAGGGCGGCGTGTTCGTGCCGCTGTGCACGCGCAACCTGTTCCTCAAATGCTACAGCCCTGACGTCAAGCACCTGCTGTTCTGGGGCGAACAGGACCGCAAGGGCTACGCGCTTGCGCTCTTGCACACCCTGATAGCCTTCTTCGCCGACCCGCAGGAGCAGCACGCATGAGCGCCAACAGCCAGATCATCTTCGGCCAGCTGTTCGAGCGCTACGCCGGCACCCGCATCCCGCTGATCCAGCGCGACTACGCCCAGGGCAGGGCCGATACCGAAGAGGTGCGCAGCGAATTCCTCGGTGCCCTGGCGCGCGCCCTGGCACTGCCGCCCGACGACCCGAGCCTGCCGCTGAACCTGGACTTCGTCTACGGCACGCTGAACCCCCAGCGCCAGTTCGTCCCGCTCGACGGCCAGCAGCGCCTGACCACGCTGTTTCTGCTGCACTGGTACCTGGCGCAACGCGACGGTGAGCTGGCAGCCTTCACCCAGCTGTTCTGCAACGCCAACGGCAGCGCCCGATTCGCCTACAGCGTCAGGCCCAGCAGCAGCGAGTTCTTCGACGCCCTCAGCCAGCATGCGCCCTCGCCCGCGCTGGGTGCCGACGACTCGCTGATCGAGCACCTCACCGACCAGCTCTGGTACTTTCGCCACTGGCGCCTGGACCCCACCATCCAGTCATGCCTGACCATGCTGCAGGCCATGCACGAGCGCTTTCACAACGCCGCCACCGCCCGTTTTGCCCGCCTGATCGATGTGCAGCGGCCGGTGATCAGCTTCCAGATCCTCGACCTGGACGACTTCGGCCTGGCCGACGACCTGTACATCAAGATGAACGCCCGCGGCATGCCGCTGACCGCCTTCGAGACGTTCAAGGCGCGCTATGAACGGCACCTGCACACCCAGTTCGACGGTCACACCCGGCAGATGCACGGCAAGCCGGTCAGCACCGCGACCTTCTTCGCCTGGCGCATGGACACGCGTTGGGCGGATTTTTTCTGGAACTTCAGCAACGCCCGCAATGACGCCACGGCCCCCGCGACCATGCGCCTGTTCGACCAGGCGGTGATGAACCTGTTGCAGATGGTCGCCGCGGCCACCCGCGCGCCCGAGGCGCCGGGCTACGAAGCCGACCTGCTCAAGCTGCGCAACCGCCAGCAGCGCCTGAGCTACCAGGTATACGAGGACAACGGCTGGCTCGATGAGGCGTTTTCCGAAACCCTGATGCTGCTGCTCGAAGCCTGGAGCGAGGGGCCCGACAGTTTCGCCACCCAGTTGCCCACGGCGCACTACTTCGACGAGGTCGCCTTCTTCAACCACGCCATCAGCGACCAGCCACTGAACTACACCCGCCTGGTGCAGTTCTGCGGCTATGCGATGTTCCTGCGCCGCCATGGCAGCAGCCAACCGCAGGCGTTCGGCGAGTGGATGCGACTGGTGGTCAACCTGTCGGTCAATGCCAGCTACGACGGGCCGGACGATGTAAAGCGCAGCGTCAGCGGGCTCGGCGAAATGCTTGAGCAGGCGCTGGACATCCTCGCGCACTTTGCCAGCGTCGACAGGCCCGTCAGCGGCTTTCGCGGTACCCAGGTGCGCGAGGAAATCACCAAGGCGAAACTGATCGTCGCCGACAGCCAATGGCGGCCGCTGCTAGAACACGCCGAGCAGCACGGCTACTTCCAGGGCCAGATCGATTTTCTGCTCGACCACAGCAGCGCCGCCTGGGCGCTGCAAAGCCACGCGCACGCCACCTGGCAGGAACATTTTGCCAGCAGCCTTGCGCTGGCCGAGCAGATGTTCGACGACCACGGGCTACGCGCAATCGACGACTTCCTCTGGGAGCGCGCGCTGTTGAGCGAAGGTGATTACCTGCTCAAACGCGGCTACAACCATTCGTTCCTTGGCGACGGTCTCACGGGCCCTGGCACCTGGAAACGCCTGCTGGCCAATGAAGACGGCATGCGCGTGACGCTGTTCTGCCTCTGGAACCGACTGGACGAAACCCGCCCGCTGCCGGCCCAGTTGCAACGCATCATCGACCAGGCCCGGGTGCGGGAGCCGTGGCGCCAGGTGCTGATCCAGACCCCCTCGGCCCTCGGGTACTGCGCGTTGCGCCAACTGCGCTTCGAACGCGACCAGGTGTACCTGCTGGCCAGGGAACGCATGAGTGGCAGCCATGCCGAGCTGTTCAGCTTCGCCCTGCATCAACGGCTGCAAACCCCGCAGCGGCTGGCGCAACTGGCACCGCTGTCGGTCGAAGGCTACGTGCCGGTTTCCGGCAGTGCCGACGAACCCTACTTCTACCTGCTGCACTGGCCCAGCCCGCAGGTGCACACCCATCTCTATGTCACCTCCACGCCGCATGGCTTCCTGCTGCAGATCGATGTCGATGAACTGCTCGGGCGCGACGCCCTGGCCCATGCCCTGCAGCAGGACTTCGACTTTGTCGTCGAGGCCGGCTACCTGCAGAGCCACTGCCCCCGCGACACGGTCGAACAGCGGCTGGTCGCGCTGGCCGGCGTGTTGGCGGCCTGAGGCACGCGGACTGCCCGCCGCCCTCCAAGTGGTCGGTTGATGCCCGCGCCCTGCCCCTATGCTTGGGCAGGTCGCGAGGCATGCAGCCTTGCCATCAACGAGGACCATCAGCGATGACCAGCAGTACCGCATCACTCGCCATCCGCCCCATCCAGCCCACCGACTTCGAGGCCTGGCTGCCGCTCTGGCTGGCCTATCAGGACTTCTACCAGGTCGACCTGGGCGAAGCCGTCAACGCCACCACCTTCAAGCGCTTTCTGGACCCCGACGAGCCCGTGTTCGCCGCAGTGGCCGAGTACGACGGCGAGCTGGTCGGCATGGTCACCTGGGTCATCCACCGCTCTACCTGGTCGACCACCCACTACTGCTACCTCGAAGACCTCTACGTCGCCCCGCAGATGCGCGGCCAGGGTACCGGCGAGCACCTGATCGCCTGGGTCAAGGCCGCCGCCGACCAGCAGCAGTGCACACGCCTGTACTGGCACACCCACCAGACCAACCATCGCGCCCAGCAGCTGTACAACCGTGTGGCCGTCAACCCCGGCACGATCCTCTACCA
The DNA here is from genome assembly GCF_002018915.1 of Pseudomonas sp. MF6396. Classification (NCBI taxonomy): domain Bacteria; kingdom Pseudomonadati; phylum Pseudomonadota; class Gammaproteobacteria; order Pseudomonadales; family Pseudomonadaceae; genus Pseudomonas; species Pseudomonas sp. MF6396. Next base: position 61,732 of record NZ_MVOK01000007.1, read on the forward strand.
GATCGCGCTGTAACCTTCCCCCGTTCAAGGGCAGGCATGGACAGCCGGGCCCTGGCAGGTCAGCATGCCGGCCTGCCCTTCTTCACTGCACAGACGTCATGGCCCACAGTTTTCAACTCGACACCCTGAAGATCCGCCTGGCCGCCGCCGAGCTGGCCCCGCTGGAGCTGCGCGTGCGGGTACAGCGCGCCCTGCGCGAACTCATTCTTGCCGGCGAACTGCCGCCGGGTTGCCGCCTGCCCGCCACCCGCACCCTGGCCAGTTCCCTGGGACTGTCTCGCGACACCGTGGAGATGGCCTATGTGCAACTGCAGCTGGAGGGCTGCATCTGCCGCCGCCCAGGCTCGGGCAGCTATGTGGCCGAGCACCTGGGGCCGCGTCTGCTGGGTGCACGCCCCCCGCGCACCAGCGCGCCGCAGCACGCGCCTGCCACCGTCGGCCTCAGCGCCCGTGGCGCGGCGATCCTGGCCAGCGGCGGGGTCAGCGACCAGCAGCAGGTCAAGGCCTTCGCCACCGGCCTGCCCGAGACGCGCAACTTCCCCATCGACACCTGGGACCGCCTGCAACGCCAGGCCCAGAAGGACTACCGCGCCCAGGTGCTGCTGCATGGCGACCCGCTGGGTGCCGCGCCGCTGCGCCAGGCCATCGCCCGCTACCTGAACCTGGAACGCGGCGCCAGGGTGCACGCCGACCAGGTGCTGGTGCTGAGCAGCGCGCGCCAGGCGCTGTACCTGTGCGCGCAGGTGCTGGCCGACCCCGGCGGGCCGATCCTGCTCGAAGACCCGGGTTACTTTGGCGCGCGCAAGGCCTTCGAGATGGCCCAGCTGCAGGTGGTGCCCGTGGCCGTGGATGAGCACGGCCTGCGCACCGACCTGCTGCGTGCCGACCGCAGCGGCGCCAACACCGTCTACGTCACCCCGTCGCACCAGTACCCCACCGGCGTCACCCTGGCCCTGGAGCGCCGCCTGGACCTGATTGCCTGGGCCGCCGAGCGCAACGGCTGGATCATCGAGGACGACTACGACAGCCAGTTCCACTACGACGGCCTGCCCACCGCCTGCGTGCAGGGCCTGGACAACGCGCAGCGCACGATCTACCTGGGCACCTTCGCCAAGTCGCTGTACCCCGGCCTGCGCATGGGTTTCATGGTGCTGCCGCCGGCCCTGGTCGCGCCCATGAGCCACGCGCGCAGCATGCTCGACGGGCACACCCCGCAGCTGGCCCAGTTGACCCTGGCGCGGTTTATCGAAGACGGCCATTTCGCCGCGCACATTCGCGCCATGCGCACGCTGTATGCCGTGCGCCGCGAGGCCATGGCCCAGGCCCTGCACCAGCACCTGGGCGGCATCGCCAGCGCGCAGCTGCCACCGGGCGGCCTGCAGATGCTGTGCCGCCTGGAGCATGGCTGGAGCGAGGCCGAGACGATCCGCCAGGCCGCGCGGGCGGGCATCCACCTGCCCGGCCTCAGCCGCCTGTACGCCACGCCGCCGGCACAGGGCGGCTGGCTGCTGGGCTTCGCAGCGCTCACCCCGCACCAGATCGGCAGTGCCGTGGCACGCCTGGCCAAGGCCCTGCGCCCCGGCGTGCGCAGCGGTCTGGCGCAGGCCAGCGAGGTGGACTGATCGGGCCACCCCTGGCGCGGATACGCTCGGCACCCCAGCCCATCCCGCAAGGACCTGCCCATGAACCGAACCGCTTCGCGCCTGCACCCGCGTGACCTCGTCTCACCCACCCTGGCCGCCCTGATCAGCGTCATGGTCAACTATGGCCGCACCTTCGTGCTGGTGTTCCAGGCCGCGCAACTGGGCAACCTGACCGCCGCGCAAACCGCCTCGTGGGTGTGGTCGGTGAGCATCGGCGTGGGCCTGACCGGGGCCTGGCTGAGCTGGCGCTACCGCGCGCCGATCATCACCGCCTGGTCCACCCCGGGCGTGGCGTTCCTGGCCACGGTCATGCCGTTCACACCCTATGGCGAGGTGATCGGCGCTTACGTGCTGTGCGCCATCGGCTTCATCCTGCTGGGGCTGTCGGGGGTGTTCGAGCGGCTGGTGCGCTGGATACCGGCCGGCATCGCCGCCGGGCTGCTGGCAGGCATTCTGCTGCAGTTCGGGGTCAACGCCTTCGGCGGGGCCAGCGCCGACCCGCTGCTGGTGATCGTGCTGGTGCTCACCTACGCCGTGCTGCGCCGCTTCACCTCGCGCTTTGCCGTGGTCGGGGTGCTGGTGGCGGGCCTGGCCATGCTGCTGGCCCAGCAGCGCCTGGACCTGCACGGCGTGCACCTGAGCATGGCGCTGCCGGTGTTCGAAACCCCGCAGCTCAGCCTTGGCGCGCTGTTCGGCGTGGCGCTGCCGCTGTTCGTCATCACCCTCACCGGGCAGTACATGCCGGGCATGCTGGTGCTGCGCAACGACGGCTACACCACCAGCGCCAACCCGATCATCACGGTCACCGGGCTGGGGTCGCTGCTGATGGCGCCGTTTGGCGCCCATGCGTTCAACGTGGCCGCCATCACCGCAGCCATCTGCACCGGCAAGGACGCGCACCCCGACCCGGCCAGACGCTACCTCGCCGGCATCGCCTGCGGGGTGTTCTACGTCACCGTGGGGGTTTTCGGCGTGACCCTGGCCAGCCTGTTCATGGTGCTGCCGCGCACCTTCGTCACCACCCTCGCCGGGCTGGCCCTGCTGGGCGCCATCGGTGGCAGCCTGGCCAGCGCGATGGGCGATGCGCGTACTCGCGAGACCGCGCTGATCACCTTTCTGGCCACCGCCGCCAATGTCACCCTGCTGGGTATCGGCGGCGCGTTCGGGGGGTTGCTGACCGGCCTGCTGGTGCATGCGCTGATGCACGCCGGCCGCCCGCTCAGCCCAGCCGTGGCGAGTGCGCCAGCAAGCCCTGGGTGTACGCCGCCTGGGGGTGGTCCAGCACATCCTGCGCCGGCCCCTGCTCGACAATCCGCCCTTCCCTGACCACCACCACGCGGTCGGCGATGGCGCGCACCACGCCCAGGTCGTGGGTGACGAACAGCAGGGTCATGCCCTCGCCCTGCAACTGCTTGAGCAGCGCCAGGATCGCCGCCTGCACCGACACGTCCAGGGCCGAGGTCACCTCGTCGCAGATCAGCACCGAAGGCTCGCACACCAGCGCGCGGGCAATCGCCACGCGCTGGCGCTCGCCACCCGACAGATGATGCGGGTATTTGTGCGCCGCATCCGGGGGCAGCGCGACCCGTGCCAGCGCCGCGTCGATACGCGCCCGGCAGGCCGCGCCCTTGAGGCCGAAGAAGTGCTCCAGGGGCGCTTGCAGGCACTGCGCCACGGTCTGGCGCGGGTTCAGGGCGCGGTACGGGTTCTGGAAGATGTACTGGATACGGTGGCGCGTGGCCGCGGGCCGCTGGCGCGCCAGCAGGCTCAGCGGCTGCCCGTCGAAGGTCAGCTCGGCCTGGGCGGTATCGCCCAGCCCCGCCAGGGTGCGCGCCAGGCTGGTCTTGCCCGAGCCCGACTCGCCCACCACCGCCAGGCATTCGCCCTTGTACAGGTCCAGCGACAGGTCGAACAGCACCTGGCGGTCGTAGCTCAGGTTGAGGTCGCGCAGGCTCAGCAGCGGCGTGTCAGCGCAGCTGAGCATCGTTGCCGGCACCACCGTCGGCGCAGCCACAGCAGTCAGTTGCGGGTGCAGGCAGGCGACCTGCTGCGCGCTGTCCAGCACATTCAGCGACGGCTCCAGCGAGGTGCAGGCAGCGCTGCGGCGCGCGCACCGCGGGGCGAAGGCGCAGCCTTGCGGGCGCTGACCGGGCGCCGGGGCATGGCCGGCAATCGCCTGCAACGGGCGCTGGCGGGCCACGTCCGGAATCGCCGCCAGCAGGCCCAGGGTGTACGGGTGCGCGGGCCGCGCGAACAGGCGTTCGCGCTGCGCCACCTCGACGATGCGCCCGGCGTACATCACCATCACGCGGTCGACCAGGTCCTTGATCACGGCCAGGTCGTGGGACACGTACACCGCCGCCACCCCCTGCTCCTTGCACAGCCTGCGCAGGGTTTGCAGGATGTGCGCCTGGGTGCCGACGTCGAGGGCGGTGGTGGGTTCGTCGAGCACGATCAGGCGCGGGCGCAGCACGAAGGCCAGGGCCAGCATCACCCGTTGCTGCTGGCCGCCGGACAGTTGATGGGGGAAGCGCCTGAGAAACTCGCGATCGCCGGGCAGGCCGACGTCCACCAGGGTCTGCTGCAGGCGGTCGGCCTGGGCCGCGCGGGCAAGCTGCGGCTCGTGGGCCAGCAGGGTTTCGCGCAGCAGGTTGCCGATGCGCAGCGCCGGGTTGAGGGCCATGGCCGGGTCTTGCGCGACATAGCCGATCAGCCCGCCGCGGGCACGGCGCAGGGCATCGCCCTTGCGCTCGAGCAGCGAGGCGCCGGCAATGTCGATGCGCCCGCCGGCAATCTGCGCACCGCGCCGGGCATGGGCCAGCAGCGCGGTGGCCAGGGTGGTCTTGCCCGAGCCGGACTCGCCGACAAGGCCGAGGATTTCACCGGGGGCCAGGCTGAAGTGGATGTGGTCGATGATATCGGCGCCGCTGGCGAGTTCGACCCGCAGGTTCTCGACCCGCAACGCTTCGCCGGCAACGCCGGCTCCTACAGACGGTGCAAAACCTGTAGGCGCCGGCGTTGCCGGCGAAGAGGCCATCAAGGCATGCGCATTCATTTGCGTTCTCCCGCACTGTGCCGGGCAATGCCCTCGGCCAGAATATTGGTGCCGTAGGCGAACACCCCGATCAGCAGCGCCGGTGCCAGCACCGCCCACGGCTGCACCAGCAGCCCGGCCTGGTTCTCGTTGATCATCAGCCCCCAGTCCGCCGCCGGCGGCGCCACGCCGTAACCCAGAAAGCTCAGGCCCGACAACATGCCCACGCCCCAGGTCAGCATGTTGCCAAAGTGCACCAGCAGCGGCGTGAGCACGTTGGGCAGGATCTCGCACAGCAGAATCCGCGTGCGCGAAAAGCCCATCATCTGCGCCGCCTCCACGAACTCCTGGCTGGCCACCGCCACCGCACTGCCGCGCGCCAGGCGGATCACGCCGGGGGTAAAGGCAATTGCCACGGTCATCACGATCAGCCACGGCGCGCGCCCCAGCATCGACACGATCAGCAGCACCAGGATCAGGTCCGGAAACGCCAGCCACACATCCGCCAGCCAGGTGATGGCCTGGTCCAGGCGCTGGCGCGACAGACCGGCCAGCAGCCCCAGCGCCGTGCCCAGCACCAGCGCAATGGCAGCGGCCGCCAGCGACATCCACAGGATCGACACACCGCCACCGAGCAGCCGCGACACCACGTCGTGGCCCAGAAAATCATGCCCCAACGGCGCCTCGCCGCTGGGCGGCCCGTACACCCCGCCAACCATGTCGGTGGGCGCATGCGGCGCCAGCCACGGGCCCAGCAGCGCCAGCAGCACGATGGCCAGGGTCACCAGCCCACCCCGACGAATTTGCGGCTCACGCCAGACACTTGCACTGAACATGCTCTCTTCCTCTCAAGGGGCCTTGGCTGCCGGGCGGCGCCACCAGCTCTGGATGCCGCGACGGTTGCGCTGGATCAGCGTTGCCCGCCGCGCGGTGCGCAGCCTGGGGGTCAGCAGCACGGTGAGCAGATCGGCCAGCAGGTTGATCGCCACCACGCCCAGGGTGATCACCAGGACCACGCCCTGGATCAGCGGCAGGTCGCGCATCTGGATCGCGGTGTTGAGCTGGGTGCCGATGCCGGGGTAGCTGAAGATCACCTCGGCCAGCAGCGCGCCGCCGATCAGGGTGCGCAAGGTCAGGGCCACGCCCTGCACCGCCGGCACCAGCGCGTTGGGCAAGGTGTGGCGCCACACGATGCGCCATTCGGGCACCCCGCGCAGGCGCGCCGCACTCACGTAGTCGGATTCCAGCGCCTCGATCATCGAGGCGCGTACCAGCCGCGCCAGGTACGGCAGCGACGACAGGCTCAGGGCCAGTATCGGCAGCAGCAGAAACTCCAGCTGCTGCCACAGGTGCTTGTCCGGGTCGAGGATCGACACCGCCGGCAGCAGGCTGAACTGCGGCATGGAAAACAGCAGCACCAGCCCGATGGCCAGCAGAAAACCCGGGGTGGCCTTGAGAAAGATCAGCGCCGACAGCGCCCAGCGGTCCAGGCGGCTGTCACGCCGCAGCGCCAGGCTCACGCCGATGCTCAACGCCAGCGGCACCACCACCAGCAGCACGCCGCCCAGCAGCGCCAGGGTATTGCCAAAGCGCGCGAGAATGATGCCGGCCACCGGTTGGTTCGAATCCAGCGAGATGCCCAGGTCGCCGTGCAGCACCTGCCCCAGCCAGCTCAGGTACTGCAGCAGGATCGGCCGGTTCAGGCCCAGTTGCTCGCGCAGGGTCTGGATGCTCTCCAGCGGCGCGTCGGGGCCCAGGATCACCCGCGCCGGGTCCGAGGGCAGCGCCTGGGTGGCGATGAACACCACCAGGCTGATGACCCAGGCGGTGAGCAGGCCGTAGCCCAGGCGCCCGATGAACCAGGGCAGCCAGGCCGGCAGTCGATGAGAGGTTGCGCACGGTTCAGGCATGGTTCAACCACAGGCTGTCAAAGCGCCAGGAGGCGAAGGTGGTCTGTTCGCCGTGCAGGCCGCCGACCTTGTTCGAGGCGGCGTCCAGCACGTCGGTGAAGCCCCAGATCAGCAGGCCGCCGCGCTGGTGCTGAATGGCCTGCGCCTCGTGTACCAGTTGCTTGCGCTGCGCCAGATCCGGCTGGCCGAGGGCCTGGGTGAACAGCGCACTGAAGCGCTCGTCACGGAAGTTGCTGCGGTTGTAGATCGCCAGCGGTGCATCGTTGTGCAGGCCGGTGGCCAGAAAGCCGCGGGCCGGTGTCGAGCCGGGCGACATCAGCCACTGCTCCTTCTGCGGGCCGTTGAATACCGAGGCGTCCACCGGCGTGACCTTGACCTGGACCCCGGCCTTCTTCGCCTGCTGGGCGAACACCAGGGCAGCGTTGATTTCGTTGGCGGTGGTGGTCAGCTCTATGCGCAGGTCGGTCTGCCCGGCCTGGCGCAGCAGCGAACGGGCCTGGTCCAGATCGAAGGGGCGCTGGGCGATGGCATGGTTGTAGGTAGGGTCGGTTGGCGAATACAGATCGTTGGCGATGCGCCCGAAGCCGTTGAGGCCACGGCCCACCAGCTCCTGGCGGTCGGCCAGCAGGCGGAAGGCCTGGCGCACCCGCTCGTCCTGGAACGGCGCCTTGGCGGTGTTGAGGTTGAAGCCACTGAACGAGGTGGTGGGCGACACCACCAGTTGCAGGCGCGGGTCGGCCTTGAGCAAGGCACTGTGCTCGGCCTGCACGCCGCTGGCGATGTCGATCTGCCCGGCACGCAGGGCGGCCACGCGCGATACCTGGTCCTTGAATTCGATGATCTCCAGCTCATCGGCGTACGGCTGGTTGGGCTTGTAGTAGTTTTCGAAACGGCTGAACAGCGCACGCTGGCCCGGCACGAAACGTTTGAGCCGGTACGGGCCGGCGCCCACCGGGTTGCTGACCGGGTCGTAGTCGGTGGGCACGATGCCGCCGAAGGCAATCAGGGTCTCGTCCAGCGGGAAGAAGCTGCGGCCCTGCTTGAAGCGGATCTCGATGGTGCGCTCGTCGAGCTTGCGCAGCGCCTGGCGGTCGATGGCGCCCACCAGCCCGGCAAATGGCGAGGCAAGTTTCGGGTCGGTCAGGCGCAGGATCGAGAACAGCATGTCGTCGGCGCCGATGCTCTTGCCGTGGTGGAACTCCAGCCCCGGCTTGATGCGAATGGTCCAGGCGCTGGCATCGGCATTGGGCTCGGCAAATTCGGCCAGGCCCAGGCGCGTGCTGACGTCGTCGTTCCACTCCCAGAACTTGCTGTACAGCGCCCAGCCGCGAATGATCCCGCCACCGGAAGGCTTGTGTGCATCCAGGTTGCCGGCCTGGTCGCCGTCGATGATGCCGACGCGCAGGCGCCCGCCGTGCACCGGGGTGCCCGGGCGTGCGCTGGCCGCCGCGCTGCTGGCAGGCCCGCCGGCATCGCAGCCGCCCAGCAGGCTGGAGCCCAGCAGCAGGCCGCCGCCGACGGCCAGGCTGTTGCCGAGGAAGATCCGGCGCGAGAATTCATGAGGCATGGGCAGCTCCTTAGGCCGGCTCGGCAGCGGTGCGCGCACCCAGGCGCGGGATCTCGAACCCGTGGTCCAGTTCCAGCAGCGGGAACAGCAGGTCGGCCACCCGGTGCGCTTCATCGATCAGCGGAAAGCCCGAGAGAATGAACGCCGAGGTGCCCTGCTGCTGGTACTCGCGAATGCGCTCGGCCACCTGCTCGGCACTGCCCACCAGGTAGGTGCCGGACGACGGGCCGAGGATGTCGAAGCCGAACAGGCTGGGGCCGGTCCACACGTTGGGGTAGATCTCAAGCTCGCGCGCAGTGGGCAGGCGCCCGTCGCGGATGCTCTGCACGTTGCGCTGCACCTGCGGGTTGTCGCTGTGGAAGGTGTCCAGGGTCTGGCCCGGCGGCAGGCGGCGCTCGATGGCGGCGCGGGCGGTGGCCAGGGAGGTCTGTTGCAGCAGATTCTCGGCATGCGCCCAGGCTTGGGCCTCGGTCTCGCGCACGATGACCTGCAGGCGCGTGCCGTAGGTCAGTTCGCGGCCGATCTTCGCCGCTTCGGCGGCCACGCGGCGGAACTTGTCGCCCAGCCTGGGCGGGGTGTCGGCAAAGCTCAGGTACACGTCCAGCAGTTGCACCGAATGCGCCACGCCCACGTCCGAGGTGCCGGCGCCCCACAGGGGTACCGCCAGGCGCTGCGGCGGGTGCCAGCCGCCCAGCGGATGGCGCGCCGCCGCAGCCGGGCGTGGCGCGAGCTGCACGTACTAGCCGTCGAAACCGGCGGTGTCGCCGGCATAGATGCGCTGGAAGGCGCGCCAGTATTCCAGGCTGAACTGGTAGCGCTCATCGTGCGGGTAATGCACACCCAGGGTGGCCAGGCCCGCGTCGCTGCCATTGACCACGTTGAACAGCAGGCGGCCGTTGGAGAACTCGTCGAAGGTCAGCGCCCACTTGGCCAGCACCGCCGGCGACAGCTCGCCCGGGTGCTGCGCCACCAGAAAGCGCAGGCGCTCGGTGGCATCGATCAATGCCGCCGACACCGCCAGGCTCTCGTTGGGGCTTGAACCCAGCAGGGCGCCGTAGAACCCCAGGCGGTCACTGGCCACCGCCAGTTGCCTGAGGTGGGCGAAATCGGTTTTCCAGCGCCCCTGGGGCTCCCACGGGTAGGGGCCGTCGGGGCTGGTGAGGTACCACAGGATCTTGATGGCCATGGCAGGTTCCTCAGGCGCGTGGGCGATCGATGGCCGGGACCAGGCCCAGCGCGTGGGCGCGGTCGATCAGCTTGCTCATGTTCCATTGCTGGGTGAGCACGCCGGGGCCGTAGGGGCGCGAGCCGCCGATGGACTCGGCCAGCAGTTGCAGTTGCGCGCCCTCCTCCAGCAGCAGGATGAATTCGGCGGTGGCGCGCAGGCCCTGGCGCCCCCACACGGTCGCACCGCCGTTGGCTTCGAGAATCGCCGGGGTGTAGGGGTTCTCGGCCAGGCGCTCGAGAATGAAGTCGACCTCGTCCTGGCGCCGGTCGATGTACACCGGCAGCTCGCGGGCCAGCTGGTAGCGCTGCACCGGCACGTAATGGAACGGCAGGCTGCGCTGGGTCTGCGCCCAGGCGCCCAGGTACGGGGTGTGCACGTGGGACACCGTGGTGATGCCGGCGTCTTCGCGAAACAGCCGGGTGTAGCGGCCCAGCCCGCCCTTGCCCTGGCCATGCACCAGGTTGCCGGCAAAGTCGCTGACCGTGGCCTGCAGCGGCTTGCGGTAGTCCCAAGGGCCTGGGTAGTTGACCGACACCAGCAGCTCGCGGCCCGGTACGCGCTCGATGAAGCCCACGGTGCCGGCGGCGGTGATGGTGTTGGTTTCGCGGAACACGGTGAAGGCCTGTTCGGCCTCGTGCAGCACCTGCTCGATGAAGGCCTTGAGGTCGGCGTCGATCAGGTGCTCGGTGATCAGTACGGTCATGGCGGACTCCTTGGTTCAGGCGCGGGCGCGCCGGGCCAGCAGTTGATGGGCAGCTTGCAGTGGACGCGGGTCGACCCAGTCGGCCAGGTTGAAATCGGCTTCGAGAAAGCCATGCAGGTTGAGGAAGGTCTTCTGGATGTCCAGGTAGCCCAGGCGCTGGGCCGAGAGGTCCGGGGCCAGGGTGGTGTGGAAGTCGCCACGGTAGGCTTCGTCCACGCCCTGGGCGCCGGCGCGGGTCTCGTCCTGCAGGATGCGCAGCAGTGCCTCGCGGTTGTGGCTGGCCCAGTCGGCGGCGCGCAGGGTCTGCGCGAGGAAGCGCACCACCAGCTCGAAGTGGTTGTCCAGCAGGCTCTGGTGCACGGTGATCGGCCGTGGCGTGCCGTTGTTGATGCGGTAACGCGGGTCGCTGATCTGGTCCAGGTCGATGCCCACCACCAGGCCCAGGCGGCGCGCTGCATCGGCAGCGGCGGCGCCCTTGACGTACACCGCGTCGACCTCGCCACGGGCCAGGTAGTCCAGCCCCGACCACAGGCGCTGCAGGCCCTGCTCGGGGGTGGGGGCGTCGTCCTGGTTGTGCAGCGCCACTTCCACCAGTTCGACATCGTCGAAGCTCAGGCCGGCCAGGCTCAGCGCACCCTTGTAGCCATGCAGGCTCATGGCGCGGGCGATGCTGCCCGGGCGGTTGTCGCCCCAGGCCGGCAGCGCCAGGCGCTTGCCCTTGAGGTCCCGGGCGCTGCGGATGCCGGAGTCGGGGCGCACCAGGACGGTCTGCCACTCCTCGATCCAGGTCAGGCCGATCAGGCGGCTGGGCGAACCGGCGGCGCGGGCGGCCAGGGCCGGCACGTTGCCGCCCTCGCGAAACAGCCCGGGCAACTGGTGATCGTGGTGGTGAGGGCCGAGCTGGCGGGCCTCCTGCAGGGTCTCCACCGGCAGGCCGTCGGCGGCGAATTCCTCCCCCAGCCAGCCCAGGGTGTAGGCGATGCCGGAGGCGGTCGGCACGGGGCAGCGGGTGAACCAGATCTGTTCGAGGGCCGGTGCGGCAGGCCACGGCAAGGTAGCGGCGATTGACATGGGCATGTTCCATCAAGCGAAGGTAGCCATGCCATTGCAGCGCCCGTGCCAACTCACCATCTCATTGTTTTTGTTGGTTTTTTAGAGACCTTCTGAACACCGGCTGCTGGCCTGGCAGCAGTGTTGCAGCTGCCCTGCTGCTGCCAGAGCAACAATCGGCGCCCCGCTGCTGCCCCAGCAGCACCCCGCCGCCCGCACCTGGCCGCAGTCCTTGTGGCACAAGGCTTTGCGGCGTGTGGCACAGAACCTGCTCAAGGGCCTGAAACCTGTTCATCCAAGGAAGCCCCCGCATGAGTACCCCGCCCCGCCGCCTGGAAAGCGCCGCCCAGGCCATCGCCGCCGCCCATGAAATCGCCGGCCACATCGCCGAGCTGGCCCGCGACCCGCACAACAACCACCAGTTGCCGCGTCGCCAGGCCCAGCTGCTGTCCGACAGCGGCCTGACCGCCATCGGCGTGCCCACGCAGTTCGGCGGGCTGGGCGCTTCGGTACAGACCATCGTCGAGACCGTGCGCATCGTGTCCGCCGCCGACGGCGGTGTCGGGCAACTGCTGCAGATTCACAACGTGATGCTGCGCGGTGTGCTCAGCGGCTACCCGGATGAAGTGCGCGAGCGCCTGATCGCCGACCTGCTGGCCGGCAAGCGCCTGGGCAACGCCCTGGCCGAGGTCGGCGGCAAGAACAAGTTCGCCCTCAAGACCCGCATCGAGCGCCGCGAAGACGGCAAGCTGGTGCTCAACGGCAGCAAGTTCTACTCCACCGGCTCGTACCTGGCCGAATGGATCTCGCTGACCGCCGCCAGCGACGACGGCGGCGCCGGGGTGCTGCTGCACCGCGACACGCCGGGCCTGACCCTGCTCGACGACTGGGACGCATTCGGCCAGAACAACTCGGTGAGCGGCACGGTGCAGTTCGACAACATCGAGCTGGACGAGCGCTATGTGCTGCGCCGCCAGGGCCCGATGAAGCGCACCGGGCTGACCTTCCCGCAGATACTGCACGCGGCCATCGACACCGGCATCGCCGCCGGCGCCCTGCAGGCCGGCATCGACTACCTCAACCAGCACGCGCGCCCGTGGGTAGAGAGCGAGGTGGAGCGCGCCAGCGAAGAGCCGCACATCATCCGCCAGGTCGGTGAATACGCCGTGGCCCTGCGCGCCGCCGAATCGCTGCTGCGCGATGCCGCACGGACCTTCGATGCGCACGAGCTGGCCCCCGACGACAAGGCCCTGCAGGACGAGCTGATTCTCTCGGTAGCCACCGCGCGGGCGCACTCGGATGCCGCCTCGCTGAAGATCTCCAGCGACATCTTCTCGCTGCTGGGGGCCAGCGCCTCGCTGAGCAAATGGAACCTGGACCGCTTCTGGCGCAATGCGCGGGTGCACACCACCCACGACTCGATCCGCTGGCGCCTGCACCACGTGGGCAACTACTACCTCAACGGCATCGACCCGGGCGAATACACCGCCATTCTCGCCGCCAAGCAGAGCGCGGGCGCCAGCCGCTGAACACCGGGCGCGGGGCCTGCCCAGCGCCTGCTTTCCCCTTTGTCTCGAGTTTTCCATGAGCCCTCGACACCCGCTGCTGCGCAGCCTGGCGATCTACCGCGAAATGCCCTGGCGTTTCGCCCTGGTCGCCGGGCTGTTCGTTTTCATCAACCTGGGGCTGGTCTGGCAGCAATGGCTGATCGGCCATGCACTGAACGACGTGAGTGCCGGCGCCGCCGTGGTGCGCCTGGCCGATGGCAGCCTGGATGCACGCCTGGCCTGGCACTGGTTCTGGCTGATAGGCGCGGTGGCGCTGGGCCGCGCGGTGTTGCAGTACGCCGCGGCCATCGGCTCGCTGGTGCTCGGCCAGGCGCTGCTCACGCGCCTGCGCGAGCGCCTGCTGGCCCAGGTGCAGGCCCTGCACCTGGGCTACCACTGGCAGCACGGCATGGGCGAGATGGTCACCCGCACCACCCGCGATGCGGACAAGGTGCGCGATGCGCTGATCAGCTTCTGGCGCCAACTGGTGGAAACCCCGTTGGTGGTGCTGGCCACCGTCGGCCTGCTGGCCTGGTACGACCCGTGGCTGGCCCTGGGGCCGCTGCTGCTGACCGTGCTCGGGCTGGGCATCTTCGTGCACCAGACCGAGCGCCTGGTGGCACTGGACCGTGCCGTGGGCGCCGCCTACGACCGGGTCAACCAGGACCTGGCCGAAGGCATCGGCGCGGTACGGGTGATCAAGTCGTTCGGCCTGCAGGCCCAGCGCATCGAGGGCTTTGCCGCGCAGGTGCAGGTGTTTGCCGGGCATGCACGCCAGGCGCTGGCCTACGCCAGCTCGCGCATACCGCTGCCGCAGGCGGTGGTGGCGCTGGGGCATGTGTGGATCCTGGTGGTCGGTGCGCAGCTGGTGGCCCAGGGGCGCATCGGCATCGGCGAGCTGGTGACCTCGCTGCTGATCGCCACCACCCTGGTGTTTCGCATCGAAGGCATCGGCCGGGTGATGCAGACCTTCGCCGACGCGCGCGCCTCGGCCGAGCGTATCTGGCAGTTGCTCGATGCGCCGGTACACATCGTCAGCGGTCAGCAGTCGCTGCCCCCGGGGCCGCTGGGCCTGAAGCTGGAGGCTGTCGGCGTGGCAGCGCCCGGCGGTGGGCAGGCGGTGCTCAGCCAGTGCTCGTTGCAGATAGAACCCGGCGAGGTGGTCGCGCTGGTGGGCGCCACGGGCACCGGCAAGAGCCTGCTGGCCAGCCTGCTGCCGCGCCTGACCGAGGCCGACCAGGGCCGCGTGCTGCTGGGCAGCGCTGCACGGGGCTGGCACGACGTGCGCACCCTGGCGCTGGATGAACTGCGCCGGCGCGTGCATGTGCTGCCCCAGGAGAGCTTTCTGTTCGCCGACAGCCTGGCTGCCAACCTGCGCCTGGGTGCGCCCACGGCCAGCGACGCGCAACTGCTCGATGCACTGCGCCAGGCCAGCGCCGAGGACGTGCTGGCGCGCCTGCCCCAGGGCCTGGACACGCCGCTGGGCGACCGTGGCGTGACCCTCTCGGGCGGCCAGCGCCAGCGCCTGTGCCTGGCCCGCGCCCTGCTGGCGGCCCCCGACATCCTGTGCCTGGACGACGCCACCAGCGCGCTGGACGCGATCAGTGAACAGCGTGTGCTCGACACCCTGCGCCAGCGCCGCAGCGATGGGCATGCGCCGACCCTGCTGCTGATCGCCAGCAAGCTGAGCACCGTGCAACTGGCCGACCGCGTGCTGCTGCTGAGCAGTACCGGCATCACCGACAGCGGCAGCCATGCGCAGCTGCTGCAACGCAACCCGACCTACCGTGAACTGCTGGGGATCGAGCATGGCTAAGCCGCAAGCGGGCACTGCCCTGAGCGATATCGAAATAGAAGAATTGCTGGCAAGAAAGGCCCTGGACCGCAGCATGTTCCGGCGCCTGCTGCCCCTGCTGCGCCCGGTGCGCCGGCAGATCGGCTGGGTGATCGGCCTGGAGCTGGTGCTGGTGTTCACCGTGTTCCTGCGCCCGTGGTTCGTGCGCGAGCTGCTCGATCACGGGCTGATCCATGACGGCAACGCCTGGCTGCTGGACCCGCCGCTGGTGCTGTGGCTGGGCGCGGGCCTGGCGGCAAGCTGGCTGGGGCGCTTCGTGCTGGCGGGGCTGTCGCAGTACATCGCCGGCAGCGCCGCGATCAGCGTGCTCAACGACCTGCGCGTGCGGGTGTTTGCGCACGTGCAGGCGCTGAGCGTGGGCTACTTCGACCGCACCCGCGCCGGGCGCATCATTTCGCGGGCCGACCGCGACGTGGACGCGCTTGAGCCGCTGCTGATCCAGGGCCCGCCCGAGCTGCTCGGCGCCCTGCTGCGCTGCAGCCTGGCGGCGGTGATGCTGTGGCTGATCGAGCCGCTGTTCTTCTTCAGCCTGATCGGCAGCGTGCCGTTGCTGCTGCTCGCCACCTGGGGCTTCAAGCGTATCGCCCAGCGCAACTGGGCGAAGGTCGCGGAAAACCGCAGCCGCTTCACCGCCCATCTGGTGGAGAGCGTCAGCGGCGTGCGCCTGCTGCAGCAGACCGGCCGGCAGCAGACCAACCTGCAGCGTTACCAGGGCCTGCTGGACGACTTCAACCGCGCGCTGATTCTGGGCAGCCTGCGCTCGGGCTGGTTCGCGCCGTTCACCGCGCTGCTGGCCGCGATGGGCATGGCGGTGCTGGTGCTGGTGGGTGGCTACGGGCTGGCCGAGGGTTCGGTGACGGTAGGCCAGGTGGGTGAAAGCCTGTTCTACGTGATGCTGTTTCTGGGGCCGTTGCAGGAGCTGACCGACCTGTTCGAGCGCTATGCCACCGGTTCGGCTTCGGCGCAGCGGATCTTTCTGCTGCTGGACACCGCGCCGCAGATTCTCGACCCGCAGGTGCCCGTGGCGTTGCCCAGGGCGCGTGGCGAGGTGCGCTTCGAGCAGGTGCGCTTTGCCTATGAGCGTCAGGCGCCAACGCCGGTGATCGACGGGCTGGACCTGCACATACGGGCCGGCGAGGTGCTGGCATTGGTCGGGCCGTCGGGGCATGGCAAGAGCACGCTGGTGCAGTTGCTCACGCGCTTCTATGACGTGGACGGCGGCGCGGTGAAGCTCGATGGCATCGATGTTCGCCAGTTGAGCCAGCAGCAGTTGCGCCGGCACGTGGGTGTGGTGCTGCAGGACAACGTGCTGTTTGCCGGCAGCATCCTCGACAACCTGCGCCTGGCAGCACCGGGGGCGGACGATGCGACGCTGATCGCGGCGGCCCGCGAGCTGGGCGCCGATGAAGTGCTGGAGCGCCTGCCGCACCAGTACGCGACCCAGGTGGGGGCGCTGGGCGCGCACCTGAGCCATGGGCAGCGCCAGCTGGTGTGCCTGGTGCGGGCGTACCTGGCAGACCCCGCGGTGCTGGTGCTGGACGAAGCCACCTCGGCGGTGGACGTGCATACCGAGCGGCGCATCCAGCGGGCGTTGCGTCGGCTGTGCGAGGGGCACACGGCGATCATCATCGCGCATCGGCTGGCGACCATTCGCGAGGCAGACCGCATCGTGGTGATCGGCCAGGGCCGCCTGGTGGAGCAAGGGCCGCATGCGCAGTTGCTGGCCAGGGGTGGGGCGTATGCGGCGCTGCATCGCAGCTATGCGCGGGCCGGTTAGGGCCAATCGCGGGTCAAGCCCGCTCCCACAGGGGGGCATTGCTCTGGTGCTGCAACCGCCGCACCCACTGCTGCTGCACTGCTGCCCTGGCAGCAGTGCAGCAGCCCACCCCCCGCAAAATCGGGCCCGCACCGCGTGGCATGACGGTTGCACCACCTCTGGCACATTCACCGAGGAACAGCCATGAGCACCGAATTCTTCTGGCGCCTACCCCTGGGCACCGACGGGCCGCAATTGAGCACCGACCGGCACAACCGTGGCAGCTTCAGCCACCAGCACGGCCATATCGCACCCGGCCGGCTGGCAGACGGCCGCCCCGACGGCTTCACCTATATCGACTACATCGCCCAGGTGGCCAAGGCCGCCGAACTGGCCGGCTTCGAAGGCGCCCTGCTGCCCACCGGCCCCGAACCCTGGATCGTGGCCGCCGCACTGGCCCGCGAAACCCGCCGCCTGCGCTTTCTGATCGCCTTCCAGGCCGCCTGGACCCTGCCCGCCTATGCCGCACAGCAGGCCGCCATCCTGCAGCACCTGAGCCACGACCGCCTGGACTGGAACATCATCACCGGCGGCAACCCCGCCAGCCAGCGCGCCCAGGGCGACTTTCTCGACCACGACCAGCGCTACCGGCGCACCGGCGAATTTCTCGACATCATCGACGGCCTGTGGCGCAACGAGCACTTCAGCTACCAGGGCGAGGTCTATCAACTGGACAACGGCGCCCTGCCCGAGCACCTGGCCCATGTGCGCAAGCCGGGGGTGTATTTCTCCGGCTTCTCCGACCCGGCCCTGGACGTGGCTGCACGCCACGCCGATGTGTACCTGAACTGGGCCGAGCCGATCGAGCAGCTCAGGCCGCATATCGAGCGCGTGCGCGAGCTGGCCGACAGGCAGGGCCGCACGGTGCGCTTCGGCCTGCGCGTGGACCTGTTCGCCCGCGAAACCGAAGAGGCCGCCTGGCGCGACCTGCGCCGCCAGTTCGACAGGCTCGACGGCAGGCCCAGCGCCCTCTCCAGCACCTTCAGCACTGCCAGCGACTCGGTCGGCGGCGCCCGCCAGAGCGCCTATCACCAGAACATCCAGCGCTTCGACGACCTGATTCTGGGGCCAAACCTGTGGGCCGGTTTCGCCAAGGCCAAGCCCGGCCCCACCGTGGGCCTGGTGGGCAGCCACCAGAACATCGCCGAACGCCTGGCCGAGTACCGCGACGCCGGCTTCTCGACCTTCATCCTGGCCGGCAACCCGCACCTGGAAGAAGCCCTGCGCATCGGCCAGGAAGTGCTGCCGCTGGTGCAACAACGACAACCCATCAAGGACCCGATGCCCCTATGACCTCCCCTCTCGATACCCTCTGGTACACCCACAGCCCGGTGCCGACCGGCCTTGGCATCGCCGTGCAGACCGGGCGCCTGGCCGAGGCGTTCCAGCCGCTGGGCACTTCGATCCAGTCGCTGCGCGAGTCCAGCGAGCGCGAAGTGCGCGAAGCCCACTACGACCATCACCTGCCCAACTCGGTGCGCCACGGCGGCAACATTCCGGCGATCTGGGCCTACGCCAGCGGCGTGCAGACCCGCGTGCTGGGGCTGAGCTGGGCCGATGAGGTGCAGTTGATCCTGACCACCGAGGACAGCGGCGTGAAAAGCGTGCGCGACCTCAAGAACCGCCGCTTCGGCCTGCCCAAGTGGGCCAACGTGCAGATCGACTTCACCCGCGCCCAGGCCCTGCGCGGGCTGGAAAACGCGCTCAGGCTCGAAGGCCTGGACGTGGCCGATGTTGAGCTGGTGGACTACCCCTACGGCGGCACCCACAGCGACGAGCAGGTCACCCATGTGCATGGCGCCACGGTGACCCTGGGCATGAACCGGGTGAGCCGGCGCAACAACGAACTGATCGGGTTGCTGCGCGGCGATATCGACGCGATCTTCCTCAAGGGGGCCTCGGCCTTGCAACTGGCCCACGAGTTCGGCCTGCGGGTGGTGATCGACACCGGCTCGCACCCCGACCCGCTGATCCGTTCCAACAACGGCACGCCGCGCACCCTGACTGTTGACCTGAACCTGCTGCAACAGCATTTCGGCGCGTGCACGCGCATCGTCGACGTGGTGCTGCGTACCGAGCAGTGGGCCTGGGCCAACCCCGATGAAACCCGACGCTACCTGGCGCGCGAGCTCAACACCAGCGAGTACTGGGTGGCGGCGGCGTATGGCGAGGACGCGCACCGACGCCTGCGCACCACGCTGGACAGTCGCTCGATCGAGGCGCTGCAGGATTTCACCGATTTTCTGCATCGGTGGCATTTCATTGCGCGGCGCTTCGATGTGCGCGACTGGATCGATTTCAGTGTGCTGGAGGCGGTGATCGGGTCGACGTCGCGGGTGGCCACCTGATTGCTGGGGCTGCTTTGCAGCCCATCGCGGGTCAAGCCCGCTCCCACAGGATTCGCACGGTCCGTATGGGAGCGGGCTTGACCCGCGATGCAAGGCACAGCCTTGTCAACCGGTTGCTGCTGCAGCAGCAGGCGTTCCACAGCCCCCTGCTGCACCACTAGCAACCCACCCCGAAACACCCGATAAAACCCATGTAAATCAACAGCTTGCAAACATGGCACAAACCCTGCTCTAGCCCCGTATCAGCCACACTCGGGGAGCCACACCATGCATCAGCTTCATCCACTGGCCAGGGGCATCGGCCTGGGCCTGCTGCTCGCAGGCACCAGCACCGCCCACGCCGACGACAGCACCACGCCGGCACTCAAGACCGTCACCGTCACCGCACAACACCGCGAAGAAGCCCTGCAG
Source organism: Pseudomonas sp. MF6396 (assembly GCF_002018915.1). Classification (NCBI taxonomy): domain Bacteria; kingdom Pseudomonadati; phylum Pseudomonadota; class Gammaproteobacteria; order Pseudomonadales; family Pseudomonadaceae; genus Pseudomonas; species Pseudomonas sp. MF6396. The sequence goes on from NZ_MVOK01000007.1 coordinate 80,844, forward strand.
GAAGTGCCGGTGGCGGTCAGCGCGGTCCAGGGCACCAGTATCACCGCCGACGGCGTGCGCGCCATGGGCGACATCACCACCTTCATCCCCAACGCCTCGGCCAAGAACCCCGATGGCGATGGCCGCCCGCGCTGGTACATCCGCGGCCTGGGCACCGGCGACACCGGCGCCGCCACGGTCTACCCGGTGGGCATCTATGCCGACGACGTCTACCTCAACGCACCCGTCGCCGGCGGCGGCCCGCTGTTCGACCTGGAGCGCATCGAGGTGCTGCGCGGCCCTCAGGGCACCCTGTACGGCAAGAACACCACGGCGGGGGCAGTCAACGTGATCTCGAAAAAGCCCACCTTCGACACCGACGGCTTCGGCACCATCGGCTTTGGCAGCAAGAACGAACGCATCCTCAACGGCGCCCTGGGCGGCACCCTGGTGGACGAACGCCTGGCCGGCCGGGTGTCGCTGTATTCCGAGGAGCGCGACGGCTTCACCCACAACCTGACCAACGACCAGACCTATGGCGACGTCAACAAGAAGGCCGTGCGCGTGCAGTTTCTGGCCAGGCTCAACCCGGACCTGGAGGCGCTGTGGAAGCTCCACGGGCGCCAGTTCAAGGGCGATGGCAGCAGCGGTTCGCTGCCGCTGGGCACCTATTACAACGTCGGCTACCAGCGCCCGCAGGGGCGGCGCATCGAGCTGAACGTGGACGAGCACTCCAAACTCGACCACGACGGCACCTCGCTGACCCTGAACTGGGACATCGGCGACTACCGGCTGACCTCCATCACCGCCTACGACTCTATCCGCCAGCAGTCGCTGACCGACGCCGACTACACCCCCTACGAGGTCAACGGCGCGAGCGACACCGACAACCGCTACGACCAGTACTCGCAGGAATTTCGCCTGGCCTCCCCGCAGCAGGAAACCCTGCGCTGGATGCTCGGCACCCATTACTTTCACGAAACCCTCGACAGCACCGACCGGCGTTTCGTGACGCCGGGCCCGACGCCCAACGGCACCGGCTCCAACCAGATCGGCGGGGTCGACCTGAGCAGCCTCGACTACACCCACAAGACCGACAGCTACGCGCTGTTCGGCAACCTGGCCTATGACCTGAGCGACAACTTCACCGTGACCGGCGGGCTGCGCTGGACCACCGAGAAAAAGAGCATCGACCTGGACCTGGCCCAGCTCACCCGCACCAGCGCCAACGGCCCGCTGGTGCCGCTGGGCGCTGCGGGTGCCAACGGCAACCGCGACGAGAGCAAGCGCTGGGACGCCTGGACCTACGATGTGACGCCCGAGTACCGCATCAACGACAACCTGCGGGTGTTCTTTCGCTATGCCCACGGCTTTCGCTCCGGCGGCTTCAACACCGGCCTGTCGAGCAACCTGGCGCAGCTGACCACGGTCGACCCGGAACAGCTCGATGCCTACGAGCTGGGCCTGAAATCGGAGTGGTTCGACCACCGCCTGACGGTCAACGCCAACCTGTTCTACTACGACTACCAGGACATCCAGGTCAACCTGCTGACGGTCAACAGCGGCGTGCTCACCACCGCGCTCACCAACGGTGCCAAGGGCAAGGTCAAGGGCGCGGAGCTGGAGATCGAGGGCCAGCCCACCGACTACCTGCACCTGCGCGCGGCGGTGTCGTTCCTGGACACCGAGTACACCGACTTCAAGAACGTCAACCCCACCACCGGCGAAGTGACCGCCGACTACAGCGGCAACAGCTTCGTGCGCTCGCCGCGCAACGTGGTGTCGCTGGGCGCCGACTACACCATCCCGCTGGCGATCGGCGGCAAGCTGGTGGCCGGCGCCGACGTGAGTTTTCGCGACAAGGAGTACTTTCTGGCCAACCGCCAGAGCAGCGCCGAGCCGACCCTCAGCCAGCCCCACTACACCCTGGCCAACAGCCGCCTGACCTGGTTCAGCGCGGATGAAAAGCTCAGCGTGAGCGGCTTCGTCAACAACCTCACCGACCGCCGCTACCAGGTGCACGGCCGGCCCAACGGCCCCCAGGGCCAGTACGTGCTGACCTACGGCGACCCGCGCACGGTCGGCCTCAGCGTCACCAGCCGATTCTGATCGAACGCGCCGGCGGCAGGCTGCCGGCGCACTTCAACTGCCTTGCAAGGAGTACACCCCATGTTGCGTCCCACCCCCTTGGCCGGCGCCATCGCGCTGGTCATCGGCAGCGTTGCCGTGCCCGAATGCTCTGCCCAGGCCGCACCCGGCGCGGATGACAAGCTCGATACCGTGGTCGTGGTCGGCACCCGCCGCAGCGACGTCACCGCGCTGCAAAGCGCAGCCCCGGTGGATGTGCTGAGCGCCGAAAAGCTGCAGGACACCGGCGCCAGCGACCTGTCCGGTGCGCTGACCGCCCTGTCGCCCTCGTTCAGCTTCCCGCAGTCGCCCCAGGGCGCGTTCGCCGGCTCCATCGCCCAGGGCGCCTCGCTGCGCGGCCTGGCGTCGGACCAGGTGCTGGTGCTGGTCAACGGCAAGCGCCGCCATACCAGCGCCAACGTGACCCGCCAGGGCCTGGCCAACGGGCGTGGCGCAGCGGCCGTGGACCTGAGCCTGATCCCGCTCAGCGCGGTGTCGCGGGTGGAGATCCTGCGCGACGGCGCCGCCGCCCAGTACGGCTCGGACGCCATCGCCGGGGTGATCAACATCGTGCTCAAGGAGAACGACGACGGCGGCAACGTGGGCTATCGCTTCGGCGGCTATGACAAGGGCGACGGCCTGCAGCGCAAGCTCAGCGGCTGGAAGGGCCTGGCCCTGCCCAACGATGGCTTCCTGACCCTGAGCTTCGATGCCGGCAGCCAGGACCCGGCCAGCGACACCAACCCCGACAACCGGATCTTCTACCCCGGCAGCACCAGCACCGATACCCCGCGCGAGCAGAACAACCGCTACCGCACCTGGCGCTGGGGCTCGGGCAATGTCTCGGACCAGTACAACCTGGTGGCCAACAGCGAAATCGGCCTGGGTGAAGGGCTGACCGCCTATGGCTTTGCCACCTATGCGCACAAGAACACCGACGCCGACGGCTTCTTCGACCCGCCCACCACCCTGGCCCGCAACTACGGCAGCGATGCGCTGCGCCGCTACCCGGACGGGCGCCTGCCGGTCACCCGCTACAACCTGCAAGACTATGCCGTGACCGGCGGCCTGCGCTGGGAGGACGAAACCCTGGGCACGTTCGACCTGGCTGCCAACTACGGCAACGACACGTTGAAGTCCACCGACCGCAACGCCATCAACCCCAGCTGGGGCACGGCCAGCCCGTCGAGCATCTACACCGGCGAGCGCGAGAACCAACAGACCAACCTGACCCTGGACTGGGTGCGCGACTTCCCCACCGACCTGCTGGCCAGGCCGCTGACCCTGTCGGCGGGCCTGGCCTGGCGCAAGGAGAACTACCACCTGGGCGCCGGCGAGGCGGCCGGCTGGCAGAACGGGCCGCTGTTCGGCAGCCTGGACCCGGTCAGCGGGCGGCCGATCCCCGGTTACTACTCGGGCATCACCAACGTCGATGCCGCGTCGCTGGAGCGCAAGGTGTTCGGCGCCTATGTCGACCTCGAAGGGCAGCTCACCGACAAGTTCCAGGCCGGCGTGGCGCTGCGCTCGGAGCATTACTCGGACTTTGGCGACACCACCAACGGCAAGCTGTCGCTGCGCTACGACTTCACCCCGCAGATCGCCGCACGCGGCAGCCTCAGCACCGGCTACCGCGCCCCTTCACTGGTGCAGAGCGGGCTGTCCTCGTTCAGCGTGCAGGTGGTGGAGCAGCCACCTGGCAGCGGCAACTGGGTCGAGGTGCAGCAGCGCACCCTGCGTGCCGACAGCCCCGAGGCCGCGCTGCTGGGCGGGCGCGCGCTCAAGCCCGAAGAGTCGACCAACTACTCCCTGGGCCTGGTGTGGCGCCCGCTGGCCAACGCCTCGGTGACCGTGGACGCCTACCGCATCGACATCGACAACCGCATCACCCTGTCCGACCAGTTGCCGGCCAGCGTGGTGGGGCCGATCTTCGCCGGTACGCCGTATGCCAACATCCAGAGTGCGGCGTTCTATACCAACATTGCCGACACCCGCACCGACGGCATCGAGCTGGCCGGCCAGTACCAGTGGGACCTGGCGCAGTACGGCCGGCTGGACCTGAACGCCGGCTTCGCCAAGACCCGCACGCGCATCACCGAACTGCGCGATGCCGGCGGCATTGCCGGCAACCAGATCGTCGGGCGCGCCACCCAGGGCCTGATCGAGCACGGCACCCCCGACACCAAGCTGACCCTCAGCGCCAACTGGCTGTACCAGAACTGGGGCGTGACCCTGACCCAGCGCCGCTACGGTGAATGGCAGAGCCTCAATGCCAGCAACCCCGACCTGGACCAGACCTTCAGCGCACAGTGGATCACCGACCTGGACCTGAGCTACCGCTTCGACCAGGGGCTGAAGGTCTCGGTGGGTGCGATCAACCTGTTCGACAGCCACCCCGACAAACTCGAAGGCCAGACCCTGTACGGGGTGCAGAAGTACTCGATCACCTCGCCCGAGGGCGCCCAGGGCGCGTTCTACTACACCAGCCTGAGTTACGACTTCTGAGTTTTGTCCGACAATAAAATTGAGCTGGATCAACGTTTGGCGTGATGTATGGCACTTAGCCTTCATCCACTGCGACAGCGCTTCTATAGTGTGGCGGGAACCACGTTCCCCCCACTCTAAGGAGCGTTCATGCTGCGCGTACTTTCACTGGAAAACCTCACCGTCACCCGCAAACTGGCACTGGGCTTCGGGCTGATGCTGGCCCTGGCGGTGTGGTTGGCCGCCACCGGCCTCAAGGGGTTGCACAACGACAAGACCTCGTTCGAGCGGATCAACCGACTGAGCACCCTGTTCGACGAAACGGTGTTTGCCCGCGAGGCCAACTACCAGTACGCGCTGGCGCCCCAGGCCGCCCACCTGGACACCCACCAGACCCACCAGCAGGCCTTGCACAGCGCACTGAACGCGGTGCTCGAGGACGTGCAGCGCGGCGCCTGGCCCGCCGAAGACCTGCAGACCGTGCAGCAACTGGCCGACGGCCTGCAGGGCTACATCACCACCCACCAGGCCGCCCTGGCCCTGGACCCGCCCGACAGCGCCCGGGTGGTGCAGGCCAACGCCCTGCTGGCCGACCTGCAGGGCAGCATCAACGTGCTGTACAAGAAGGAAGAGGAGCGCGCTGCCGCCAGCGTGGCCACGGTGGTCTCGATTCTGCTGGGCGTGACCGTCGCGACCCTGGTGCTGGGCACCCTGATCGCCTGGCTGATCGGCCGGCAGATCGTGCGCCCGCTGCGCCAGAGCCTGGAGGCGGCCGAGCGCATCGCCCACGGCGACCTCACCGTGCAGCTGGACAGCCATCGGCGTGACGAACTGGGCCAGCTGCTGCGCGCCATCGGCGACATGAGCCAGCGTCTGCGCGAGGTGATCACGCGCATTGGTCACGGCTCCTCGCAACTGGCGGTATCGGCCAGCCAGCTGGCCACCATCACCACCCAGACCCAGGCCGGCACCGACAGCCAGCGCAGCGACACCGACCGGGTCGCCACCGCCATGAACCAGATGACCTCGATGGTGCAGGCCGTGGCGCGCAACTCCGAAGACGCGGCCCAGGCGGCCCGCCAGGCCGACGAGGAAGCCAGCGGCGCCTCGGGCATCTCGCGCAATGCCATCGTGCAGATCGAGGCGCTGGCCGGCGAGGTCGGGGTGTCGGCCGAGTCGATGAGCCGCCTGCACCAGGAAATCGACCGTATCGCCAGCGTGCTCGGGGTGATCAAGGCCGTGGCCGGGCAGACCAACCTGCTGGCGCTCAATGCCGCCATCGAGGCGGCACGTGCCGGCGAGGCCGGGCGCGGCTTCGCAGTGGTGGCCGACGAGGTGCGCAGCCTGGCCCAGCGTACCCAGCAGTCTTCCGAGGAGATCGAGCACCTGATCGGCGAGTTGCAGCGCATTGCCAACGAGAGTACGCAGATCATGCAGTCCAGCGTGGAGCAGACCCAGTCGACCGTGACCGGGGTGCGCAACACCGGCGATGCGCTGGCGGCGATCACCCGGCAGGTCTCGGACATCCAGCAGATGAGCCTGCGCATCGCCAGCGCCGCCGAAGAACAGACCACGGTGGTCGAGGAAATCACCCGCAACGTGCTGCATGTGCGCGAAACCGCCGACCAGTCGGCACTGGCCAGCAGCGAGATCGCCAGCTCCAGCGTCGAACTGGCGCGCCTGGGCAGCGACCTGCAGAGCCTGGTGGTGCATTTTCGCACCTGACGGCTCGCGGCACGGGCTGCGGCGCAGGGCGCGGGCAGGTGAAGGGGGAAAACGGATTGACTCCGTTTCCTGGCTGACCCAAGCTTGCCCCACCCCGCCTGCCCGGATGCCGCATGTCAAAACCGCGCCTCTATACCCTGCTCAGCCTGCTCGTGCTGCTCGTCATCGGGCTGGGCTACGGCTGGCTGGGTGACGCCCCGGCCCCCGCGCCGGCCCCCAGCCATGGCTACACCAAGGCGCTGACCATGGCCCATGAAGGGCAGCCGGGGGCGGCGCGGGTGCTGTACCAGCAACTGGCGCGCGCCGACCTGTCGGGCATTCGCCGCGCCAGCCTGCATGCCGAGCTGCCCAACTACCCTTCGCCGCTGGCGCTGAAGCTGGCCGACCAGGACCTGAGCCACGACGACCCGCTGGTGCGCCGCGCGGCGATCGCCAGCATCAGCGCGCTGGTGCCGGCGCCGCAGCGCAGCGTGCTGCTGGGGCCGATGCTCGAAGACCCCGAGCAGAGCGTGCGCTTTGCCGCGGTCGATGCGCTGCTGGGGCTGGGCCCGGACGATGTCGGCCTGTACTACGGCCCGCTGCAGCAGGCACTGGAGCAGTACCAGCAGGCCTTGCTCAAGCAGCTCGACGAGGCCGCCGCCCAGGTGCACCTGGCCCGGCTGTACGTGCACGAGGGCCATGACGACGAGGCGGCGCAGGCACTGGAGCGAGCATTGGCGCTGGCCCCCGACGACCTCGAGGCACTGGCGGCCAAGGTGCGCCTGCTCGACAGCCAGGGCCACGCCGATGCCTCCCGCGAGCTGCTGGCCCAGGCGCTCAAGCGCCACCCCGACTCGGCCTTCCTGCAACACGAGCTGGGCCTGTGGCTGATGCGCCACGACCAGCACGAATACGCGCTGCTGGCGTTCGACCGGGCCCTGGCGCTGGACCCGGACAACGCCGAGTATCGCTATACCCTGGCGTTGACCCTGCACAGCCTGGAGCAGGTCGAGGTGGCGCAGAAGCAGCTTGAAACCCTGCTCGCCCGCCAGCCGGCCAACCGCAAGGCGCGGGTGCTGCTGATCGGCTACTGGAAAGAGACCGGCCAGCTGCAGAACGTGCAGGTGCTGCTGGCCCAGCTGGAGCAGCAGAACCCGGACGATCCGCTGGTGCAGCAAGGCCTCTGAGGCCCCTCGTCCGGGCTCCCGCAAGCGTTTTGAACCCCGCCGAAAGTGGCGTGTCCAGTGATAGTGCATGGATAAAAAGGCAATCGCCTGGCTGTGCGTTATCAAAGGAGATCGCCCGTGAACAATTCGGTGCCAAACGGCGAACGCGCACTGATACTTGCCCCGCCCACCCTCAGCCGCCTGGCGCTGAACCTGTTCGACGAAGCCGGCATACAGGCGCTGGCCACCCGCGACCTGGACGAGATGGCCGATGCCCTGGGCCAGGGCGCGGGGCTGGCCATCATCGCCGACGAGTCCCTGGGCGGCTTCGTGCAGTCGCCCGTGCACAACTACCTGCGTACCCAGCCCGCCTGGTCGGACCTGCCGGTGGTGCTGCTGACCAGCCCGGCCCGGGCGCCGGACGCCGACCTGCACACGGCGCTGGGCAACCTGTTCCTGCTGGCATGCCCGTTCCAGCCCAGCGGCCTGCTGGCCCTGACCCACGCTTCGCTGCGCGCCCGCCGTCGACAGTACCAGGCCCAGTACAGCGCGGCCCGCCTGCAGGACCTGGAGCAGCGGGTGGAAGAGCAACTGCGCCACCTGCGCGAAGACGAACAACAGCTGCGCCACACGCAGAAGATGGAAGCCATCGGCCAGTTGGCCGGCGGTGTGGCCCACGACTTCAACAACCTGCTTACCGGCATCGGCGGCAGCGTGGAACTGATCCGCCGGCGCCTTGCCCAGGGCCGCCAGGAAGACCTGCCCAAGCTTATCGACATGAGCCTGGGGGCGGTGCAGCGCGCCGCCAGCATGACCCATCGGCTGCTGGCATTCTCCAGCCGTCAGCCGCTGGATGCGGGCCCGGTCAGCCTGGCCAGCCTGCTGGACGGCGACCAGCTGCGCGCCCTGCTGACCCCGCAGATCGACCTGCAGGTCAGCCTCGACGCCGACCTGTGGCACATCGAGGTGGACGCGCAGCAGTTGCGCGAAGCCATCGACAACCTGCTGAGCAACGCCCGTGATGCCATGCCCAACGGCGGTGAGCTGCGCATCCACGCCGGCAACCGTCGCCAGGGCAAGCCGTTGCCTGGCGGGCATCCGCTGGCCAGCGGCGACTATGTACTGCTGAGCGTGCACGACAACGGCTGCGGCATGCCGCAAAGCAGCGTGGACCGCGCCTTCGACCCCTTCTTCACCACCAAGCCCATCGGCCAGGGCACCGGGCTGGGCCTGTCGATGGTGTATGGCTTCAGTCGCCAGTCCCAGGGGCACGTGGCGCTGTACAGCAGCATCGGCCATGGCACCCAGGTCGAGCTCTACCTGCCGCGTCATGTGGGGGATGTACAGGGCGCGCCAGCGCACGCCCCCGGCCCGCCGCCGGAGGCCAATGGCAGCAACCGCGTGCTGATCGTGGAGGACGACCACACGGTGCGCCAGCTGGTCCACGAGACCCTCGCCGAGCAGGGCTACCAGTGCTGCGAGGTGGCCGACGCCAGCCTGGCACTGTCGGTTCTGCGCTCCGACCGGCCGATCGACCTGCTGATCAGCGATGTGGGGCTGCCGGGGATGAACGGGCGCCAGCTGGCGGAGATCGCGCGCAAGCTGCGCCCGGGGCTGAAGGTGCTGTTCATCACCGGCTACGCCGAAAACGCCACCTCGTGCCGGGGCTTTCTCGACCCGGGCATGCAGATGATCAACAAGCCATTCAAGTTCACCCAGCTGACGCGCAAGGTGGCGCAGATGCTCGGCCCGGGCAACGCCCCATGAGCCTGCCCCAGCCCCCGCCGGTGGCCGGCCGGCAGGTCACCGAGCACGCCGTGCGGGTGCTTACGGTGAATGTGCACAAGGGCTTCAGCGCGTTCAACCGGCGTTATGTGCTGCCCGAGCTACGCGAGGCCGTGCGCAGCCAGGACGCCGACCTGGTGTTTCTGCAGGAGGTGCTGGGCAGCCACCGTGGCCATGCCAGCCGCCACCCGGACTGGTCCCACGTGCCGCAGTACGAGTTCCTGGCCGACAGCCTGTGGCCGCAGTACGCCTACGGGCGCAATGCGGTGTACCCGGACGGCGAGCACGGCAATGCGCTGCTGTCCAAGTTCGCCATCCGGCATTACGAAAACCTCGATGTGAGCGTGACCGGCAGCGAGCGCCGCGGCCTGCTCCACGCCGTGCTCGATGTTCCCGGCCAGCGTCCGCTGCACACCGTGTGTGCGCACCTGGGGCTGGATGAGCGCCAGCGCGTCAAGCAGTTGCGCCTGCTGTGCCGGCTGCTGGACAGCCTGCCCGCCGAGGCGCCGGTGATCGTGGCGGGCGACTTCAATGACTGGCGCCAGCGCGCCGACCAGCACCTGGCCGGCTGCGGCCTGGTGGAGGTGTTCACCCAGGCCCACGGGCGCCCCGCACGCAGCTTTCCGGCGCGCTGGCCGCTGCTGTGCCTGGACCGTATCTATGTGCGCAACGCCCAGGCCCGGCAACCCCGGGTGATGGGGCGCAAACCCTGGTCGCACCTGTCAGACCACTTGCCGCTGTTCGTGGAGGTACTGCTATGAAGGCCGACTGGCGCGAGGATAACGAGGTGCAATTGCTGATCAATGGCGAGGCGTACTTCCCGGCCGCCTTCGAGGCGATTGCCAATGCCAGGGAGCAGGTGCTGCTGGAGACCTTCATCATTTTCGAAGACAAGGTCGGCAAGCAGCTGCAACAGGTATTGATCGAGGCAGCGCAACGCGGCGTGCAGGTGGAGGTGCTGGTGGACGGTTATGGCACCGCCGACCTGAGCAACGCCTTTCTGCTGGCGCTGAGCCAGGCCGGTGTGCACCTGCAGGCGTTCGACCCGAGCCCGCGGCGGCTGGGGCTGCGCACCAACCTGTTCCGCCGCCTGCACCGCAAGATCCTGGTGATCGACGGGCACACTGCCTTTGTCGGCGGAATCAACTACAGCGCCGACCACCTGGCCGACTTCGGGCCGATGGCCAAGCAGGACTACGCCGTGCGGGTACGGGGGCCGATCGTGGCCGACCTGCAGCAGGCCACCCTGACCCTGCTCGACGCCCAGCGCGCCCGCCCTGTGCGGCCCCGGGGCTGGTGGCGCCGGGCGCCGCCGATCAGTGCCGACAGCGTGCAGGCGCGCATGTGCCTGTGCATCCGCGACAACGCCGAGCACCCCACCGACATCGAGCAGCACTACATGCGCGCCATCGTCACCGCGCGCGAACGGATCATCATCGCCAACGCCTATTTCTTCCCCGGCTACCGGATGCTGCGGGCCCTGCGCAATGCGGCCCGGCGTGGCGTGGACGTCACCCTGATCCTGCAGGGCATGCCCGACATGCCGCTGGTGCGGCTGTGCTCGCGCATGCTCTACAACTACCTGCTGCGCGACGGCGTGCGCATTCACGAGTACTGCGAGCGCCCGCTGCACGGCAAGGTCGCGGTGGTGGACCGCGAGTGGTCCACGGTGGGGTCGAGCAACCTCGACCCGCTGAGCCTGTCGCTGAACCTCGAGGCCAACCTGGTGATCCGCGACCAGGCCTTCAACCAGCTGCTGGGCGAGCACCTGCAGGCGCTGGCCCACAGCCAATGCAAGCCGGTGACCCTGCAACGGGTGCTGCGCGGTTACTGGTGGCGCGCGCCGCTGATCTTCATGGCGTTCCACTTCACCCGGCTGTTCCCGGCCATCGTCGGCTGGCTGCCTGCGCACCAGCCCCGGCTCAAGCCGCTGCAGCCGCCAGCGGCGCTCCAGGAGCCGCTGTCATGAAGCGTTCCGGCACACACTGGCAATGGGCGCGCCGGGCCCTGACCCTGGCGTTCTTCATCCTGATACCGACATTGCTGTTCATGTTGCTGCGCAACCAGGACTGGGGCGAGGTGCGTCACGCCCTGGTGTCGTACCCGCCCGGGGTGTTGCTGCTGGGCGGGGCGATTGCGGCGTGCAGCTTCGTGCTGTTCAGCTGCTATGACCTGCTGGGGCGGCGCTACACCGGCCACCAGCTGCCGGCGCGCCAGGTCGTGCCGCTGGCCTTCGTGTGCTACGCGTTCAACCTGAACCTGAGTGCCTGGGTGGGCGGGGTTGCCCTGCGCTATCGCCTGTATTCGCGCCTGGGGCTGGATGTACCGACCATCAGCCGCCTGCTCGGGCTGGGCCTGGTGACCAACTGGCTGGGCTACTTGCTGGTGGCCGGCAGCCTGTTCGCCTGTGGCCTGCCGCGCCTGCCGGCGGGAATGGAGATCGGCACCGGCGGGCTGCGCGTGATCGGTGTGCTGATGCTGCTGGCCGCTGCGGCCTACCTGGGCGCCTGCGCGTTCGCCAGGCGCCGCAGCTGGCAGGTGCGCGGGCAGGTGCTCACGCTGCCGGGCATCCGCCTGGCACTGCTGCAGGCCGTCATGGGGGCATGCAACTGGCTGCTGATGGGGCTGGTGATCTACACCCTGCTGCCGGACAAGGTGGGCTACCCGAGCATCGTCGGGGTGCTGATGATCAGCAGCATTGCCGGGGTGATCACGCATATTCCGGCAGGCCTGGGGGTGCTGGAGACGGTGTTCATCACCCTGCTGCAGGGCCAGTACGCCAAGGGCACCCTGCTGGCGGCGCTGATTGCCTACCGCGTACTGTACTTTCTGCTGCCGCTGCTGGTGGCTTGCATCGTCTACCTGCTGCTGGAGCGCGTGGCCAGTCAGGGCGCCGGCGTGCCGGCCCCCGGCCCACGCGACTCGGCGCGCTGAAGCATGGCCTTGACCTTGCGCTGCAGGCGGTCCAGCGGGAAGGGCTTGGTCAGCAGTTCCACCCCCGCCTCGAGGGTGTCGCGCTGGGCGATGGCTTCGTCGGTGTAGCCGGTGATGAACAGGATGTTCTGCTGCGGGTTGTGCCGGCGCACCTCGCTGGCCACCTGGCGCCCACTGAAACCGCCGGGCAGGCCGATGTCGGTGATCAGCAGGTCGACCGGCGGGCCGGCCAGGCACGCCGCCAGGCCTGAACGGCCATCCACGGCCTCGATCACGTCGTAGCCTTCCTGTTGCAGCACCTCCTTGATCAGCATGCGCAGGGTCGGTTCGTCATCGATCAGCAGGATCCGCCCCTTGCCCGGCACGCTGACCTTGGCCGGCACCGGTACGCTGGCCGCAGACTGGCTGTCGGCGCCACAGTAGCGTGGCAGCACCAGCCTGATGCGGGTGCCGCCGGTATCGGACGCCTCGATCCACACCCGCCCGCCCGACTGACGCACGAAACCGTACACCATCGACAGGCCCAGGCCGGTGCCCTGGCCCACGGGTTTGGTGGTGAAGAAGGGTTCGAAGGCGCGCTCCATCACCTGGGGGCTCATGCCCTGGCCGTCGTCCTCGACCGTCAGCGAGCAGTAGTCGCCAGGGGGCAGGCCGTCCCTGCCTGCGACCCGGGCATCGTAGCGTTCATTGCCGGTACTGATGGTCAGGCGCCCGCCGGCGCGCATCGCATCGCGTGCGTTGATGCATAGGTTGAGCAAGGCGTTTTCCAGCTGGTTGGCGTCCACCAGGGTGCGCCACAGCTGCGGCTCGACCTTCAGCTGCAGGGCGATGTCCGGGCCCAGGGTCTGGCGGATCAGGGCGTCCATGCCGTGCACCAGGGCATTGAGGTCTGCCGGGCGCGGGTCGAGGGGCTGGCGCCGGGCGAATGCCAGCAGGCGGTGGGTGAGCACCGCCGCGCGCTGGGACGCCTCCTTGGCGGCGGCGATGTAGCGATCCAGGCCGTCCAGCTGGCCACTGCCGATACGCCGCTCGATCATTTCCAGGCTGCCGCTGATGCCGGTCAGCAGGTTGTTGAAGTCGTGTGCCATGCCGGCGGTCAACTGGCCCACGGCATCCATCTTCTGGCTCTGGCGCAGCAGTTCCTCGGCTTGCACCAGGGCCGCGGCGCGCTCCTGGTCCAGGGTGATGTCGTGGCCGATGGCGGTATAGATGCCGGTGCTGGGCACGATCGACCAGTTGAACCAGCGGTAATGGCCGTCACGGTGACGGTAGCGGCACTTGAAGCCCTGCACGGTCTGCCCGGCCCGCAGTTGCTGGTGCACCGCTTCGATGCCCGGGCGGTCGTCGACATGGCACAGCTCCAGCACCGGCCTGCCGATGAACGAATCGTCCCAGCCCAGCAGCTCGCGACCGCAGGCATTGATGGCGTAGATCTGCAGGTCTTCGCGCACCAGCATCATGATGTCGCTGGACAGCTCCCAGATGCGCTCGTGGTCTGCGGTCTGCTCCATGATCTTCTGTTCGAAGGCATCGGCGCGTTCGCGCCACACCTGCTCGTTTCTGACCGTCTCGGTGGTTTCGAACACGGTGTTCAGAAAGCCCGCCACCTGGCCGGACTCGTCGCGCACCGGGCTGTAACAGAAGGTGAAGTACGCCCGCTCCACGTCCCCGTTGCGGTCGGTATCGAGCGCGAAGTTTTCCATGAACACCGCTTCGCCGGCGTAAGCCCGCTGCGCCAGGGCGCTGATATCGTCCCACACGTCGCTCCAGATCACGCTCAGCGGCTTGCCCAGCGGCGCCGGCTTGGCGCCGAGCAAGGGCACGAACGCGTCGTTGTGGATGCTGATCAGCTCGGGGCCCCACACCAGGCAACCCGGAAACTTGGAAGCCAGCAGCATGTCCACGGCGATGCGCAGCGAAGCCTGCCATTGCGGCGCCGGCCCCAGGGCGGTGCGGCTCCAGTCGAACTGGCGTACCGCATCGCTCATGCCGCCCGACAGGTTCGGGGCCGCTTCAGAATGGGGGGTGTGCATGATCGGGTGCGCTTCCTTGGGGCTCAAGGCTCGGACTGCTCGCCGATATCTTCGTTCCAGAGCTGGGGGTGGTCCTCGATGAATCTGCGCATCAGGCCGGTGCAGGTGGCGTCATGCAGCACCTGCAGGTTCACGCCACGGCTCTGCAGCAGGGCCTCCTCGCCCAGGAAGGTGTGGTGCTCGCCGATCACCACCTGCTTGATGCCGTACAGCAGGATGGCGCCGCTGCACATGGCGCAGGGTGACAGGGTGGTATAGAGGGTGGCGTCGGCGTACACGCTGGCCGGCTGGCGCCCGGCATCTTCGAGCGCGCTCATTTCACCGTGCAGTATCGCGCTGCCCTGTTGCACCCGGCGGTTGTGGCCGCGTCCGATGATCCTGCCCTGGTGCACGATCACCGAGCCGATGGGAATGCCACCTTCTGCCAGGCTCTTCCGCGCTTCGTCGATGGCGGCCTGCATGAACGGATCGGTGTGTGTGGACATGATGACGGTGACTCCTGTGACAGCGGCTGTATGGGTGGAAACTAGCACAACGCCCTGGGCGATGGCGGGTTTTGCGGCCGCGACTATGCTCTATAGGTTTGCTTCGCCCCCCCCTCCCCGCGCCCGATCACCAGAGGAACGCTGCAATGAGCAAGAAAGTACTGGTAGTGCTGACCAATACCGCCAGGTATCCGAGCCTCAAGCGCGCCACCGGGCTGTGGCTGGGCGAAGCCGTGCACTTCGTTGCGGTGATCGAGAAGGCCGGCTACAAGGTGGACTATGTGAGCCCCGCCGGCGGCTACGTGCCGATCGACCCGCACAGCCTGAGCATGGCCCCGGACCTGGATTGGCAGTGGTACGACGACAAGGCGTTCATGAACCGCCTGGGCGCCACCCTGGCCCCTGACCAGGTCAAGGCGCAGGACTACCACGCGATCTATTTCACCGGCGGCCACGGGGTGATCTGGGACTTCCCCGACAACACGGCATTGCAGGGCCTGGCGCGCCAGATCTTCGAGGCCGGCGGCGTGGTGGCCTCGGTGTGCCATGGCGCGGTCGGCCTGCTCAACATCAAGCTCAGTGACAACACCCTGCTGCTCAAGGACCGCGAGGTTACCGGGTTCTCCAACGTCGAGGAACAACTGGCCGAACTGGACAAGGTGGTGCCGTTTCTGACCGAGAACGAACTGGCCGCGCGCGGTGGCCTGTACAGCAAGGCCGAGGACCCCTGGCAGGAATACGTGGTGCGCGACCAGCGCGAGGGGCGCCTGATCACCGGGCAGAACCCCGCCTCCTCGGCTGCTGTCGCACGCCAGGTGCTGGCAGTACTGGCCGCATCGAAGGCAGGCTAGCCCCCCGGAGCGTCGACGAATAGCACGGCCAATGTCGTCGCGTCTTACAAGGGCAAACTACGCCCCTCACTTATGCTGAACGGCATCCGCTCAAGATGCCCGCGCGCCCCTGCGGCCCGCTCTGTCAACATAGGTGAATCATGCCCCGTCACAAATTTCGCGCTGGCCGTGTGCTGCTGGAACTGCTGGTCATCCTGTTGATCGGCCTGACCCCTGTGGGGTGCGGCCTGTTGATCATGAGCTGGCAGGTGGAAAAGATGCTGGCCGAGTCGACCCTGGTCTCGATCCAGCACACCCAGCAGGACATCGATCGCATCCTCGACTCGCTGCACAATGCCAGCAACAAGGTGCTCAACCTGGCGGACTTCCCCTGCCCGCGGGCCCTGCCCAGCCTGCGTACCGAAGTGGTGATGCGCCCCGAGCTGCGCTCGCTGGTGCTGGTGCGCGAGAACCGGGCCTACTGCAGCACGGTGCACGGCGAATACCAGCTGCTGGTCGACCCGGGCAGCTTCTTCAACCAGCGCCTGCGCCTGGAGCCGGGCAACGATGTGACCCCGGACTCGGCCATCCTGTATTACCGCCTGCAGGAGTACCCGCTCGGCGTGCTGGCCCTGGTCGACGCCAAGACCCTGCAAGCCACGATGCAGCGGGTAAAGACCAGCGCCAATCTGGTGCTGCAGTTCGGTGACGATTACCTGTGGAGCGAGGGCAGCACCTTCGACGACGTGCTGCCCGATCACTCCGAACAGCATGTCCGCGTGCTGTCCGCCAGTTACGGGTACACCATCCATGGCGGCTACCCGGACGGCCATATCTGGCAGGCGATGCTGTCCAACGCCCAGGCCATCATCCCGTCGTTGCTGCTGGTGGGCGTCATGACCTCGGCAGCGGTGTACTGGACGCTGTTTCGCAACCGCCGCGCGCCATCGGTGCGTCGTTACGGTTGAGGCCGGCGCAGGCACAAAAAAAGGCCATCGAGGCATGCTCGATGGCCTTTTTGCATACGCGCCGCGTTTATTCGGCGGTCAGTACACCGCGGCGAACCTGGTCGCGCTCGATGGATTCGAACAGGGCCTTGAAGTTGCCCTCGCCGAAGCCGTCGTCACCCTTGCGCTGGATGAACTCGAAGAACACCGGGCCCATCAGGGTTTCGGAGAAGATCTGCAGCAGCAGGCGCTTGTCGCCCGCCTCGGACGAGCCGTCCAGCAGAATGCCCCGCGACTGCAGCTCGCCCACCGGCTCGCCGTGGTTCGGCAGACGGCCTTCGAGCATTTCGTAGTAGGTGTCCGGCGGTGCGGTCATGAAACGCATGCCGAGCTTTTTCAGCGCGTCCCAGCTCTTGATCAGGTCGTCGGTGAGGAAGGCGACGTGCTGGATGCCCTCGCCGTTGAACTGCATCAGGAACTCTTCGATCTGACCGGCGCCCTTGGAGGACTCCTCGTTCAGCGGGATACGGATCATCGCGTCGGGGGCGGTCATGGCCTTGGAGGTCAGGCCGGTGTACTCACCCTTGATGTCGAAGTAGCGGATCTCGCGGAAGTTGAACAGCTTCTCGTAGAAGCCGGCCCAGTAGGCCATGCGCCCGCGATACACGTTGTGGGTCAGGTGGTCGATGATCTTGAGGCCGGCGCCGACCGGGTTGCGGTCCACGCCTTCGATCCACTTGAAGTCGATGTCGTAGATCGAGCTGCCTTCCTCGAAGCGGTCGATCAGGTACAGCGGCGCGCCGCCGATACCCTTGATCGCCGGCAGGCGCAGTTCCATCGGCCCGGTCTCGATCTCGACCGGCTGGGCACCCAGCTCCAGGGCACGGGCATAGGCTTCATGGGCATTGCGCACACGGAAGGCCATGCCGCACACCGACGGACCATGCTCGGCGGCAAAGTAGGACGCCACGCTCTTGGGTTCGTTGTTCAGGATCAGGTTGATGCCGCCCTGACGGTACAGGTGCACGTCCTTGGAGCGGTGGCTGGCGACCTTGGTGAAGCCCATGATCTGGAAGATCGGCTCCAGGGTACCCGGGACGGGTGCGGCCAGTTCAATGAACTCGAAGCCCATCAGGCCCATCGGGTTTTCGAAGATATCTGCCATGTTCGTTTCCTCATCATCAAAGCGTTCAAATCACAGGGGTAGCTTGCTGTCGATGTGGAGCGAACGTGGCGGCGCGCAGGAGATGCCCCTCACACTGCGGGCGAGGTAGTCACCATAAATCAGTTTGAACCCATGACACTTCATATGGGACCTATTCTCGGCCGTCTGATCCTCCAGTGGCGAAGGACCTTATTATTGTATGCGTAACGCGATTCTACAGGGCGTAAGAAAAATTGTAAGTACTTTAGTGCCCGGGCCTGCCGACAGCGGCAGCCTCCCCTGCAGTACATCAGGCTGACGCCTCAGCTGTATACAGGCCGATGAACGGCTATGCTGTGCGCTCGGGGTACCAGGGAAACCCTGCCCTTGAAATCATCCGCGCTCATCCCGCACAGGTAGCCACCATGCCCCTCACGAAAAAACGCCCCGGTCGCTGGACCCTGCGAGCCCTGCTGCCATGGCTGGTGGGGGCGATACCGGTGGTGTCCGGCGTGCTGATCATGCACTGGCAGGCACAGCGTGAGCTCGAGGCCAGGGCCGCGAACACGGCCGCCCTGGTCACCGGGCACTTCGATCGCATCCTCGACAACATCGCCGGCGCCGCCCAGGCCCTGTTGCCCCTGACCCGCCAACCCTGCGCAGAGGCCACACTGGCGCTGCGCGAACAGGTGACACGCGGCTCGTTCGTGCGCTCCAGCAACCTGTTTCGTGACAATGACCTGTACTGCAGTTCGCTGTTTGGCAACTTCAGCGAGCCGGTGGATGCCAAGGACTATGTCGATGGCAGCCTGTGGCTGATGAACGGCAACTCGGTGACGCCCGGCCATGCACTGCTGGCCTACCGGCTCAGCAAGGGCAACGACGGCGCCATCACCACCGTCGATGGCGACCACCTGAGCAGCGCCCTGGAGCTGCTCGACCAGGGCACCACCCTGGTGCTGCAGGTAGGCCCCAACTGGATGGGCGAAGACGGCGTGGTGCACCAGGGCCCGCCCCCGGTGTTTGCCGTGGCGCCGACGCAGCAGGCCTCGCAGCGCTATCGTTTTTCGGTGCACAGCGGTTATGCCGCTGGCGAGCCCTGGCGCCTGATGCGCGCCGAGTACCCGGGGCTGTTCGGCCTGGTGACCCTGCTGGGCGTGATGGCCGGCGCGGCCTGCCGCTGGCAGCTGCGCAGGGCCAGTTCGCCACGGGTGGAGCTGCAACGGGCACTGGAGGCCGACGAGTTCATCCCGTACTTCCAGCCGGTGGTGCGCGAGGGTGACTACCGCTGGGCCGGCGCCGAGGTGCTGATGCGCTGGCAGCACCCGCGCGAAGGCATGGTGCGCCCTGACCTGTTCATTCCCTATGCCGAGCACAGCGGCCAGATCGTGCCCATGACCCGGCGCCTGATGCAGCGCGTGGCCGAAGGCCTGGCGCCCCACGCCCAGACCTTTGGCGACGGCTTTCATGTGGGCATCAACATCACTGCCGATCACTGCCAGGACATGGCCCTGTATGACGACTGCCGCGATTTTCTCGCCGCCTTCCCGCCTGGCCGGGTGATCCTGACCCTGGAGCTGACCGAGCGCAAGCTGGTGGTACCCAGCGACACCACCGAGCAGCTGTTCGCAAGGCTGCAGGCCCTGGGGGTGATGATCGCCATCGATGACTTCGGCACCGGCCAGTCGAGCCTGGGCTACCTGCGCCAGTTCAAGGTCGACTACCTGAAGATCGACCAGAGCTTCGTGGCCATGATCGGCGTCGATGCCCTGTCGCTGCATATCCTGGACAGCATCATCGAGCTGTCGGGCAAGCTGGGCCTGGGCATTGTCGCCGAGGGCGTGGAGACCATCGCCCAGCGCGACTACCTGGCCCGGCACCGGGTGGACTTCCAGCAGGGCTACCTGTTCGCCCGGCCGATGCCGTTGGCCGAGTTCGTGGCTGCATTGGGCACACAGCCGGTTGCCCAGGTGACGCGCCCCTGAGATCATGCGCGCTCACCACTTCCCTACCCCTTCGTGCTCCCGAGGCCCCCTTGTCCAGAGGCATCGTTTCATCGGTCATGGCGTCGTGTCTGTTCGCCCTGATGTACTACTACACCTCCCTGCTCACCCCCCTCGACGGCGAGGAGATCTTCGGTTGGCGCATGCTGCTGACCCTGCCGTGCATCACGCTGTTCATGCTGCTGTCCAAGGACTGGCCACTGGCAATCGGCGTACTGCAGCGCATCCGGCGCAACCCGCTGCTGTTGCTGGGGCTGGTGGGTACCTCGACATTGATGGGTCTGCAGCTGTGGGTGTTTCTGTGGGCACCGCTGCACGGGCGCAGCATGGAGGTGTCGCTGGGGTACTTCCTGCTGCCGCTGACCATGGTGCTGACCGGGCGGGTGGTGTATGGCGAGCGCCTGTCACGCCTGCAGAAGGTCGCCGTGGCCTGCGCCGTGGTGGGGGTGGGGCATGAACTGATACGCCATGGCTCGTTCGCCTGGGAAACCCTGCTGGTGGCCGGCGGCTACCCGTTCTACTTCATCTTGCGGCGCAAGTTGCGCACCGATCACCTGGGCGGGCTGTGGGCCGACATGTGCCTGATGATGCCGCCCTCGGTGTACTTCATCGTGCAGGGCCCGCTGAGCGCAGCCGACCTGCTGGCCCACCCGCAGCTCTACGTGCTGATTCCGATCCTGGGCGTGATCAGCGCCCTGGCGCTGGTCACCTACGTGATGGCCAGCCGTCTGCTGGCGTTCAGCCTGTTCGGCCTGCTCAGCTATGTGGAACCGGTGCTGCTGGTGGCGGTGGCCCTGATCCTGGGCGAGAGCATCGCCCCGGACCAGTGGCTGACCTACCTGCCGATCTGGCTGGCAGTGGTGGTGCTGGTGCTCGAGGGGGTCAGGCACCTGCTGCGTCAGCGGCGGCGTTCGGTGTAAGCCGTACCTGCCGCACCCGGCGCTCCTGCACGGCCTCGACGGTCATCAGCCAGTCGCCCCAGGTCAGTTGATCGCCCACCCGCGGCAGGCGGTCGAGCAGGCTCATGACCAGGCCGGCGAGGGTCTGGTAGTCCTCGGTGGGCTTGGCCGCAAAGCCGATCTGCGCCTGGATCTGGCGCAGGTTCAGCGCGCCGTTGACCAGGTAGCCGTCCGGCGCCTGCACGATGCCCGGCCCTTCTACTTCACTGGCATCGGGCAGCTCGCCGGCGATGGACTCGAGGATGTCGGTCATGGTCAGCACGCCGGTGAAGTCGCCGAATTCGTTGACCACGAAGGCGATGTGGGTCGACTGGCTGCGCATCTGCTCCAGCGCGTTGAGGATGCTGAAACTCTCCAGCAGGTTCAGCGGCGTGCGCGCCAGGCGCTCCAGGTCCGGCTCGTGACCGGCCAGCAGCTCCCTGAGCAGCTCCTTCTTGTGCACGAAGCCCAGCGGCTCCTCCACCCGCCCCTGGCGAATCAGCGGCAGGCGCGAGTAGGACGAATGCATCAGCGCGGTACGGATCGCCTCCGGCGGTTGCGCCAGGTCGATGAAGTCGACTTTGGCGCGCACCGTCATCAGCGTTCTGATGGGGCGTTCGGCCAGGTTCAGCACGCCGCTGATCATCACCCGTTCGCGGCGGTCGAACAGCACCTGTTCATCGCCATCCTCGACCAGGTCGGCGATGTCCTCACCCACCTCGTCGGCCTGCAACCGGCGCCCACCCAGCATGCGCATCACCGCGTGGGCGGTGCGCTCGCGCAATGGCCGGTGCTGTTGCAGGCTGCGCTTGCGCCGGGCGCGGGCCAGCTGGTTGAACAGCTCGATCAGGATCGAGAAGCCGATTGCCGCGTACAGGTACCCCTTGGGTATATGAAAGCCCAGGCCCTCGGCGGTGAGGCTGAAGCCGATCATCATCAGAAAGCCCAGGCACAGCATGATCACCGTGGGGTGGGCATTGACGAAGCGGGTCAGCGGCTTGCTCGCGACGATCATGATGCCGATGGAGAAGATCACCGCGATCATCATGATCGACAGGTGCTCGACCATGCCCACGGCGGTAATCACCGCGTCCAGCGAGAACACTGCATCGAGTACCACGATCTGCGCCACGATCGGCCAGAACGCCGAATGGCGCGCCGGGCCCTGATGGTGGGCGACATGCCCTTCGAGACGCTCGTGCAACTCCATGGTGGCCTTGAACAGCAGGAACACACCGCCGAACAGCATGATCAGGTCACGGCCCGAGAAGCTCTTGTCGAACACCTCGAACAGCGGCGCGGTCAGCGTCACCATCCACGAGATGCTGGCCAGCAGGCCCAGGCGCATGATCAGCGCCAGCGACAGGCCGATCACCCGCGCGCGGTCGCGCTGATGGGGCGGCAGCTTGTCGGCGAGAATCGCGATGAACACCAGGTTGTCGATACCCAGTACCAGCTCGAGCACGATCAGCGTGGCAAGGCCCAGCCAGGCCGTGGGGTCGGCTAGCCATTCCATGGGCAGGTACTCAGGCGGGAAACGTCACGGGGACGGGAAAGGGAGGATGGCCAGGACGGCCGGGTACTGGGAGGCTCCGAGAACGAAGTCATATCAACCTTGGGTCAATTAGGGACGGTGATCCTACAATTTCAGCTGACTTTTCTCACAGCGTGAAATTATTTCAATCTGTGGCAAAACACGCGCTGCGGCACAGGGCAATTTCCTTCAATACCCCACCGACCTTCCCGCCTACCCTCGCTGCACCCTCCCCCTCAAGGATCTGCCGCATGAGCCTCAGCCTTTCCATGGCCGCCTTCGCCCTGGCCGCCTCCATTTCCCCTGGCCCGGTCAACATCGTTGCCCTGGGCGCCGGCGCACGGCATGGCTTGCGCCCGGCCATGCGCCACGTTACCGGCGCCACCCTGGGGTTCATCCTGCTGCTGGTACTGATCGGCCTGGGCCTGCATGAGGTGCTGCGCCACTGGCCAGGCCTTGCCGTTGCCCTGCACTGGGCCGGGGTGCTGTTTCTGCTGTACATGGCATGGAAACTGGCCCGCGACGACGGCGCGCTCGGTGAAGGGCGTGATACCCACGCACCCAGCCTGCTGCGCGGCGCTGCCATGCAATGGCTCAACCCCAAGGCCTGGCTGGCCTGCGTGGCGGGCATCGGCGCCTTCGTGGGCCAGGGCGAAACCGCCCTGCTGGGCCAGTTCAGCCTGATCTACCTGGTGATCTGCTACCTCTCGCTGGGCAGCTGGGCGCTGGCCGGCAGCCTGATCCGCAGCTACCTCGACAACCCGCGGCGCCTGCGCCTGTTCAATCGCAGCCTGGCCGCCCTGCTGGTGCTGAGTGCGCTGTACCTGATGCAGGGGTCTGTATGAAAAAGACGAAGGTCAGGCTGTTTTCAACCCAGCATCACCAAGTATCAAGGCTTTTCGTACAGCGCCTAGGCTGAGCGGTAATGCCCGGGCGTCGCAGCCAGGTGCTGCTTGAATGCCCGTTGCAGATGCGCCTGGTCGGCAAACCCGGCCTCCAGCGCCACCTCGGCGATCAGCCGGCCCTGGCGCAACTGGGCGCGGGCGTACTGCACGCGGCAGTCCAGCACAAAGCCGTGCGGGGTCAGGCCGTAATGCTGTTTGAAGGTGCGGATCAGATACGAGGTGGATAAGCCGGCGGCCTGGCTGATGTCTTCGAGCTTGAGCGGTTCGGTGCAATGTGCGCGAATGAATGCCGCCGCCCGCTCCAGGCGCGCATCCGGCCTGGCCAGCGGCGGTGGCGCTGCCTCCAGCTGCTGGCGCAGGTCGCCGAAGAACGCTTCGGCAGCCGCCGCCTTGCACGTCGCGCCACGCTGGTTGTCGATGAGCACGTCGTACAACTGCAACAGGGCCTCGAACAGGGCCGGGGCGGTACTCAGGGTGGCAGCGACCGGTGCGAAGCCAAGCCGGGTCAGCCACGGCATGTCCACGTACAGCATCAGGTACGACCACGGCTGGTCGGCGATCGGGTTGCAGGCGTGCACCACACCGGGGTTCATCATCACCACCGTGCCGGTCTCGACCTCGCGCCAGGTGTGCCCGCTGAGGTAGGAGCTGCGCCCGGCAGTGATCGCACCGATGGAGAACCCGGCATGGGAATGGCGCGCATAGCAGACCTTGCGACCGTCTGCGACCCCGCGCGCCTCGATGAAGGGCAACGCCGGGTCACGCCAGAAATACGAGGTGGTGGTCATCGCGTGCGGGCCTGTGGGCAGTGGAACAACGCGCACTCTATCAGGCTTCAAGGCGTGCCACTGCCCCTTGCGCACCGCTCGTCGCCGCTTGCGCGCCCTGATAAGCTGCCGCGCAGACCGTTCAAGGAAGACCCGCATGAGCAGCAAGCGCTTCACCGAAACCAGCAAATTTCTCAGCTACGTGCTGCGTCACGCCCCCGAATCCATCGATCTGCAACTGGACAGCGAAGGCTGGGGCGATGTCGATGCACTGATTGCCGGCGCCGCCCGCCAGGGCCGCGCGCTGGACCTGGCGCACCTGCAGGCGGTGGTGGCCAGCAGCGACAAGAAACGCTTCGGCCTGTCGGACGATGGCCGCAGGATTCGCGCCGTACAGGGGCACTCGACAGCGACGGTCGAGCTCCAGTACGCGCCCAAGGCGCCGCCTGCCGAGCTGTACCACGGTACGGCAACGCGCTTTCTCGACTCGATTGCCCAACAGGGCCTGATCGCCGGCAACCGTCACCACGTGCACCTGTCCCACGACCCTGCCACGGCCATTGCGGTCGGCCAGCGTTACGGCTCACCGGTACTGCTGCACATCGATGCAGCGGCAATGCACGCCCAGGGCCTGGCGTTCTTCCAGGCCGACAATGGCGTATGGCTGACGGCCCACGTGCCGGTGGCGTTCATTCGACAGCCCGGTTAAACCGGCGAATCGGCGTCGTGCACCACCACCAGCAACTGCGCCTGCACCGCCCCGACCGAGCGTAGCCGGTGCGGTGTCTGGGCATTGAAGTGCAGCGCATCGCCGCGCTCGAGCAACACCCGCTCGTGCATGAAGTCCACTTCCACCTGCCCTTCGTGCACGAACAGGAACTCTTCGCCCAGGTGCTCCTTGAACGTCGAGTCGCTGAAGTCCGCCGGCGGGCAGATGATGAACGGCAGCAGGCTGCGCTGGCCGATATGCTGGGCCAGCACCGCGTAGCCCGGCCCTTCGGCGCTGCCGGACAACGCCTGGCGTTCACCCCGGCGTACCAGGCTGTAGCGCGCCTGCGCAGGCTGGTCTTCGGCGAACAGTTCTTCCACGTTCACGTTCAACGCCCGCGCCAGTTTCAGCGCCGCCGCAATCGAAGGCGTGTTCAGACCCCGCTCCACCTTGGACAGGTAGCTCTTGGTCATGGCCGTTTTCTCGGCCAGCGTCTCAAGCGTCAGCCCAAGTTTTTTTCTTAATACTTTCAATCGGATAGACATTTAACGCCGCTATTCCCGGTGCAATGGGCAACCTTTCCCTTGCCAATGACACTTTGTGTCATATAGCCTTGTTTGTGTCATGAGGTTGACCACCCCGCTCACCTTTCAAGCAACCGGGGCGGGCCAGCCCTGACGTCCGATCCGCCACCGAGGAAACCCCAATGGCCAAGACATTAGCACTCCCCAAGGACCAACTGGTCAAGCAGGCCCTGGAACAGATGCAGGGCTCGCTTGCCGATAATACGTGGACTGTGCGTGAAAAGCTGGCGCTGACCTGCCGAATCCTGTTCGACAACGGCCACGACTCCGGCCTGGCCGGGCAGATCAGTGCCCGCGGCCCGCAACCGGGCACCTTCTACACCCAGCAACTGGGGCTGGGCTTCGATGAAATCACCGCCAGCAACCTGCTATTGGTCAACGAGGACCTGGAGGTGCTCGAAGGCAGCGGCATGCCCAACCCGGCCAATCGCTTTCACAGCTGGGTGTACCGCGCACGCCCGGATGTGAACTGCATCATCCACACCCACCCGACCCACATCGCCGCATTGTCGATGCTCGAGGTACCGTTGCAGGTGTCGCACATGGACCTCTGCCCGCTGTACGAAGACTGCGCGTTTCTCGAAGGCTGGCCCGGGGTGCCGGTGGGCAACGAGGAAGGCGAGCTGATCAGCGCGGCGCTGGGCGACAAGCGCGCCATCCTGCTGTCGCACCACGGCCAGCTGTCGACCGGCGCCAGCATCGAGGAAGCCTGTGTGATCGCGCAGTTGATCGAGCGCGCGGCGCGCCTGCAGTTGCTGGCGATGTCAGCCGGC
The DNA here is from genome assembly GCF_002018915.1 of Pseudomonas sp. MF6396. Lineage (NCBI taxonomy): Bacteria > Pseudomonadati > Pseudomonadota > Gammaproteobacteria > Pseudomonadales > Pseudomonadaceae > Pseudomonas > Pseudomonas sp. MF6396. Next base: position 106,672 of record NZ_MVOK01000007.1, read on the forward strand.
CAGATCAAGCCCATCGAGCCGGTGCTGGGGCGCGAAGCGCACGACTGGATCGCCCGCCCCAAGCGCCACGGCGCGGCGTTCGCCTACTATGCCCGGCAGTGCCTGCGTCAGCATGCCGATTGCCTGAACTGAACCTGTTTTCTGCGGAGTGTTTTTCATGTCCACGACTTTTCACGGCATCATCGGCTACACCATCACCCCGTTCAGCGCCGACGGCACCCAGCTCGACCTGACGGCCCTTGGCCGCTCCATCGATCGGCTGATCGAAGGTGGGGTACAGGCCATCGCGCCCCTGGGCAGCACGGGCGAAGGCGCCTACCTGAGCGACCGCGAGTGGGACCAGGTGGCCGAGTTCAGCCTGGCGCACATTGGCGGGCGGGTACCGACCATTGTCAGCGTCTCGGACCTGACCACCGCCAGCGCCATGCGCCGCGCGCGCTTTGCCGAGGCCCATGGGGCAGATGCGGTGATGGTATTGCCGGCGGCCTACTGGAAGCTGAGCGAGGCCGAGATCCTGCAGCACTACCAGAGCATCGGCGACTGCATCGGCGTGCCGATCATGCTCTACAACAACCCGGCCACCAGCGGCACCGACCTGTCGGTGGAGCTGATCATGCGCATCGTGCGCCAGGTCGAGAACGTGACCATGGTCAAGGAGAGTACCGGCGACATCCAGCGCATGCACAAGCTGCAGCAGTTGGGCGAAGGCCAGGTGCCGTTCTACAACGGCTGCAACCCGTTGGCCCTGGAAGCGTTCGTGGCCGGTGCCACGGGCTGGTGCACGGCGGCAGCCAACCTGATTCCGGCGCTCAACCAGCAGCTGTACCAGGCCGTGATGGGTAACGACCTTGAGGCGGCGCGGGCGCTGTTCTACCGGCAGTTGCCATTGCTGGAGTTCATCCTCAAGGGCGGCTTGCCAGCGACGGTGAAGGCAGGGTTGGCGTTGACCGGGCTTGAGGTGGGCGAGCCGCGCAGGCCGGTGTTCGGGCTGGATGACGCCGGGCGTGAGCGGTTGCGCGGGTTGCTCGAACAGATGGGGTAAGGCCTTATCACGGCCTCAGCGCACGGTATCGCCACGGCCAACAGGGCATGCATCGCCAGCCCTGTTGGCTCGGCTTCAGGGCGCTACAACCGCCAATCCAGGCTCACCGTCAGCGTGCGCGGATCACCCCAGTACACCCCGTTGTAGAACCCCACGTTGTTGTAGTACCTGGTATCCAGCAGGTTCTTCACGTTCAAGGACGCCGACAGGTGTTCGTCGAACTCGTAACGGGACATCAACCCCACCACCGTGTAGGACCGCTGGCGAATGTCAGCCGGCGCCGTGATGATCCGGCCATCGCTGCCTCGCCCCACCGGACGATTGCCGCTGCGGTAGATGTCGCTCTGCCAATCCACCGACCCACCCACGGTCAACCTGTCCATCACCCTGTAGGTGCTGTTCCAGCGCACCATGTTCAACGGCTGGGTGGTGTTGCGCCGCTTGTGCTCGGCATCCAGCGAGTGGGTGTAGCTGTAGCCCAGGGTCATGTTCCACCCCGCCATCACCTCGCCAGCGACCTCCGCCTCGAAGCCCTCCACGGTATTGCCCTTGCCGCCGGACTTGTAATACTGCTCGCCGTTGGGCCCTACCGGAATGGAATCGTCCACCTCGGCCACGTTGTCCTGCTTGCTGCGAAACACCGCCGTCGACAGGTTCAGGCGCTCGTCCAGCAGGCTGCCCTTCAGGCCCACCTCGTAGTTGCTGCCCACCACCGGTTCCAGGTACTTGTCGTCGACATCCTTGTAGTTCTGCGGCTTGAAGATGTCGGTATAGCTGGCGTACACGGTGTAGTGGTCGGTGATGTCGTACAGAACGCCCGCATAGGGTGTCCACACGTCATTGTGGGTGCGGCTGGAGCGCGGGTTCTCCACCACCTGCCCCGCCGCATCGAATGCCCATGAGCGCCCCGTGACCTTCCAGCTGCCGTAGCGGCTGCCCAGCACCAGGTGCAGTGCATCGGTCACGTTCAGCCGGGTGGCGACATAGCCGGCCTTCTGCTGCGTGGTATCGCGCGAACCATCCAGGTTGGTCACGGTATCGGCGAACTTGTCTACCCCGCCCAGGTACTTCCAGTCGGGGATGGTCGTGTAGCCGGGCGGCAGGTCCAGGGGCCGCTTGAGCGGCGCGCTGTTGCGCCGCTGCGACTCGCCATAGCCGATCATGAATTCGTGCTCGCGCCCCAGCAGCGCAAAGGGCCCGCCCAGGTTAAGGTCGGCGGCGCTCATTTTCTCGTCGCCGATGAAGTGGCTGACCCAGGCATTCATGCCGCTGCGGTCGGCCTCGGGGAAGCCCTGGCCACCGAAGTACACCTTGCCGTCGGTTTCGCTCTGGCGGTAGGTGTAGGCGGCCTTGAGGTGCCAGTCGCCGCCCAGGCGCTGGTCGAGGGTGGCGAACACGGTCTCGTCCTTGAGCGGCCATGAACTCCACGGCGCCGAGATGTTGTTCGAACGCGGCAGCTTGGCCTTGCCACCGGAGGCGTTCCAGTACGGCACGGTGCCCCACGAGGCACCCTGTACATGCTTGTTCTGGTAGTCGTACCCCACCGCCAGCACGGTGTCGTCGCTCAGGTCGCCCTCGAGAATGCCGTAGGCCACCTCGCGCTGGGTCTGGTAGCGGTCGCGAAACGAATGGGCATCGCGGTAGGCCAGCACGCTGCGCCCGCGCAGACGGCCGTCGAAGGCCAGCGGCCCGCCCACGTCGACATAGCTGTAGTAGTTGTCGTAGCTGCCGCCACGCAGGCCGGTTTTCACCGCCAGTTCATGGGTGGGGCGCTTGCGCATCATGTTGATGGTGCCCGACGGGTCGCCGGCGCCGGTGGTCAGCCCGGTGGCGCCACGCACCACTTCGATGCGGTCGTAGATGATGGTGTCCGAGTCGGACTTGAGCCCCGCGAAGGTGTTGAGCATGCCGTCGATCTGGAAGTTGTCGATGGCATAGCCGCGCGAGTTGTACGTGGGGCGCTCGGAGTCGTTGCGCTGCACCACCACGCCCGTCACCTGGCCCATGGCTTCGGAGAGGTTGTCGAGCTGGAAGTCGTCCAGCTGCTGGCGGGTCAGCACCGACATCGACTGCGGGGTGTCCTTGATCGACAGGTTCAGGCGGGTGGCGGTGCTCATGCTGCCGGTGGTGTAGGCCCCGGTGTTTTCGGTGGTGCTGCCCAGGCCCTGGGCACTCACGTTGGTCGAACCCAGCTCCAGCGCCTGGGGGGCGGCGTCGGGCAGGGGTTCGTTGTCAGCCAGTGCGACGGCGCTGCAGGCGGTGCCGTACAGGCCCAGTGTCAACGTCATGGAACGGGTAATCGGCGCGAACATCGCGGCCTTCTCCTTGTTTTACGACGGGAAATTCCGTTTAGAAATACACAGCGGGACATCATCGGATCACCCTTAATACGAATGCTTATCGATTTAATTTAGACATGAAAAAGGCGATCCGAAGATCGCCTTTTTTACCCGCCGGATGCGCTACGGCATCACAGGTGGCGTGTACTGCAACGTGGTGCCCAGCGCCCAGAGCAAGAACAGCACCAGCGGCACGTGCACCAGCAACTGCACGAACGAGAAGCCGATCAGGTCGCGCGCCTTGAGCCCCAGCACGCCCAGCAGCGGCAGCATGTAGAACGGGTTGATCAGGTTAGGCAGCGCCTCGGCGGCGTTGTAGATCTGCACCGCCCAGCCCAGGTGGTACTGCAGGTCGTTGGCCACCAGCATCACGTAGGGCGCCTCGATGATCCACTTGCCGCCACCGGAGGGAATGAAGAAGCCCAGCACCGCGGAGTACACGCCCATCAGCAAGGCGTAGGTGTCATGCGAGGCGATCTGCACGAAGAAGGTGGAGATATGGTGCGCCAGGGTTTGCGCGTCCACGCCCTTGACCTGGGTGAGGATGGCCGCGATCGAGCCGTACAGCGGGAACTGGATCAGTACCCCGGTGGTGGTCGGCACCGCACGGCCCACCGCATCCAGGAAGCTGCGCGGGCGCCAGTGCAGCAAGGCGCCGAGCATGATGAACAGAAAGTTGTAGGTATTGAGCCCCGAGATCGCGGTGATGGCCGGCTTGGTCGAGAACTCGTGGTACAGCCAGCCAGCCGCCAGGGCCACCAGCAGCAGGGTCAGCACCGGGCTGTATTCCAGCCATTCACCTGGGCGCGTGCGCTGCGCCGGTGGTGGTGCGCTGAAGCTGGGGTCGATGCCACAGGCCTGGGCATCGCGGGCACTCTGCGGGCCGGGTGCAGTGGCGTAGGCCACGATCAGCGACACGATGACCAGCGCCGCCAGCATCACGCCCGACTGCCAGAGGAAGATGGTTTCGGTGAACGGGATCACCCCGGTGATCGCCAGGATCGACGGCGGCAGGCTGGCCGGGTTGGCTTGCAGCTGCGCGGCCGACGAGGACAGGCCCAGGGCCCATACGGCGCCCAGGCCCAGGTAGGCGGCGGCACCGGCGGCGCGGTAGTCCATCTTCAGGTCGGTACGGCGCGCCAGGGCGCGTACCAGCAGGCCGCCGAACACCAGCGACAGGCCCCAGTTGAGCAGCGAGGCGACCATCGATATCAGCGCCACCCAGCACACGGCCGAACGGCCGTTCTTCGGAATACGCGCCAGGCGGTCGATGAGTTTCACCGCCGGCGGCGAGCTGGCCACCACATAGCCGCCGATGACCACGAAGGCCATCTGCATGGTGAAGGGGATCAGGCTCCAGAACCCGTCACCGAAGGCGGTGGCGGTATCGAGGGGTTTGGCGCCCATGGCCAGGGCGGCCAGTGACACCAGCACCACGGCCAGGGCGGCGAACACCCAGGAGTCGGGGAACCAGCGTTCGGCCCAGTTGGAGCAACGCAGGGCAAAGCGGGCGGAGCGGCTGTCTTGGAGTTCGGCGGCCACGGGATTTTCCTTCTTATTGATTTTTTTTGAACGGCTGAAGGCCCCTTCGCCGGCAAGGCCGGCTCCTGCACAGGAATGCGTGGTTCCCTGCAGGAGCCGGCCTTGCCGGCGAAGAGGCCAGCACAGGCAAGGCGGTTATCAGCCTAGAACGTCATCTCTTTCACATCATCGGCCACGATCAGCTTGCCGGCGGTCTTGGCGACGATCTCTTCCACGCTCACCCCCGGCGCTGTCTCGCGCAGGATGAACGCGCCATTCTCGATCTCAAGATAGGCCAGGTCGGTCAGCACCTTGCGGATGCAGCCGGCACCGGTCAGCGGCAGGCTGCAACGCGACAGCAGCTTGGACTCGCCGTCCTTGGAGGCATGGGTCATGGTGACGATGATGTTCTCGGCACCGGCCACCAGGTCCATCGCCCCGCCCATGCCCTTGACCAGTTTGCCCGGGATCATCCAGGAGGCGATGTTGCCCTCCACGTCCACCTCGAACGCCCCCAGCACGGTGAGGTCGACGTGGCCGCCACGGATCATCGCGAAGGACTCGGCCGAGTTGAAGATCGACGCGCCGGTGCGGGCGGTCACGGTCTGCTTGCCGGCGTTGATCATGTCGGCGTCCAGCTGCGCTTCGGTGGGGAATTCCCCCATGCCCAGCAGGCCGTTCTCCGATTGCAGCATCACGTCCATATCCGCCGGGACGTAGTTGGCCACCAGGGTCGGGATGCCGATGCCAAGGTTGACGTAGTAGCCGTCCTTGAGTTCACGGGCTACACGTTGTGCCATTTGTTCGCGGGTAAGTGCCATGCTCAGGTTCTCTTTGTTGTTCTGCGCGGGGTCGGGTCAGGCTTTGACGGTGCGTTTTTCGATACGCTTCTCGAACGTGCCGACGATGACCCGGTCGACGTAGATGCCCGGGGTATGGATCTCGGTAGGCAGCAGCACGCCTGGCTCGACGATCTCCTCGACCTCCACCACGGTGATCTTGCCGGCGGTGGCGGCCAGCGGGTTGAAGTTCTGCGCGGTGTTGCGGTACACCACGTTGCCGTAGTGGTCGGCCTTCCAGCCCTTGACGATGGCGAAGTCACCGGTGATGGCTTCTTCGAGGATGTACTTGCGCCCGTTGAATTCGCGCACTTCCTTGCCTTCGGCCACCGGGGTGCCGTAGCCGGTGGCGGTGAAGAAGGCCGGGATGCCGGCGCCGCCGGCGCGCATCTTCTCGGCCAGGGTGCCTTGCGGGGTAAGTTCCACTTCCAGTTCGCCGCTGAGCAGCTGACGCTCGAACTCGGCGTTTTCGCCCACATACGAGGCGACCATCTTGCGGATCTGGTGGTCTTCGAGCAGCACGCCCAGGCCGAAGCCGTCGACGCCGCAGTTGTTGGACACCACGGTCAGGCCGCGCACGCCACGGCGCTTGATCTCGGCAATGAGGTTTTCAGGGATGCCGCACAGGCCGAAGCCGCCTGCCAGTACGGTCATGTTGTCGGCAAGGCCTTCGAGGGCCTCTTCATAGGTCGCTACGCGCTTGTCCAGTCCGGCCATGCTGATTCGCCTTTTGTAGTTGTAGAACCGACGAGGGTCGTCGGAGAGCGTCTGGGGCCATCTTCGCCCTTGGCCACTCATTTGTTAATTTTGTTTTTTTGATGGATTGATTGGTTATTCAAATCAATGTCGACGCGGGTAGGCTTGACCCGCCACAAAACCCTAAAGGACAGTAGACCACCCTCCCCACTTTGCAGGAGCCTTCCATGCGTACGCTCGAACTCGGCGACTCCACCGTACCCGTCATCGGCCAGGGCACCTGGTACATGGGCGAAGACCCCGGCCAGCAGAAAGCCGAGGTCGCCGCCCTGCAGCACGGCATCGACCTGGGCCTGACGTTGATCGACACCGCCGAAATGTATGCCGAGGGCGGCGCCGAGCGGGTGGTGGGCCAGGCCATCCAGGGGCGTCGCGAGCAGGTCTGCGTGGTCAGCAAGGTGTACCCGCACAACGCCAGCCGCAGCAGCATCCCCGCCGCCTGCGAGCGCAGCCTGCAGCGCCTGGGCACCGACCATATCGACCTGTACCTGCTGCACTGGCGCGGCCAGTACCCGCTGGAGGAAACCGTCGAAGCCTTCGAGCGCCTGCGCGAGGCCGGCAAGATCCGGCGCTGGGGCGTGTCCAACTTCGATACCGATGACCTGCGCGAGCTGGACAACCCGGCCTGCGCCACCAACCAGGTGCTGTACAACCCCGAGCAGCGCGGCATCGAGTTCGACCTGCTGCCCTACAGCCACAAGCGCCACTTGCCAACCATGGCCTACTGCCCGCTGGCCCAGGCCGGACGCCTGCTCAAAAACGCGACCCTCAACCAGATCGCCGAACGCCATGGCGCCACCGCGGCCCAGGTGGCGCTGGCCTGGGTAACCCGTGAAGACGGCGTGATCGCGATCCCCAAGGCGGTGGACAAGCGCCATGTGCAGCTCAATGCCGCCGCGGCCAGCCTGACCTTGAGCAGCGAAGACCTGCGCGCCATCGACCGCGCCTTCCCGCCGCCCACCCGCAAGCAGCGCCTGGCGATGGTGTGATCAGCGAAAGTCGCGGCTGCGCACATCCAGCCCGTGCAACAGCGGGCTGAGGTCTTCCAGGCGCTTCGCGATCAGGTGGCGCACGCCGTCGGCGCATTCGAGCGTACCCATCACCCGCAGCAGCTGCGAGCCCACCAGCACCCGGCGCTGACGCTCGGCCAGCTCGCGCCACACCACCACGTTGACCATGCCGAATTCATCCTCCAGGGTCACGAAGGTCACGCCGCTGGCAGTGCCTGGCCGCTGGCGCCCGGTGACCAGCCCCGCCACGCTCACCGCATCGCCGTGTTCGGCCCCCTCCAGGGCCTGCGAACTGCGACAGCCCAGGCCATTCAGGCGTCGGCGCAGCAGGCTCAGCGGGTGCGGGCCCAATGTGGTGCCGACGCTGGCATAGTCGGCAAACAGGTCCTCGCCCACGCTGGGCACCGGCAGGTTCACCGGCGCTTCACGGGGCGGCTCCACCCCGGCGAACAGCGGCAGTTGCGCCTGCACCGCCGCCACTTCCCAGCGCGCCTGATAACGGTGCCCGGCCAGGGCGCCCAGGGCCCCGGCATCGGCCAGCAGCGCCCGCGCCCGCGCATCCAGGCCGGCACGCAGGCACAGGTCGGCCACATCGCCGAACGCCCGCTGCGCCCTGGCCTGTGCCAGGCGCAGGGCATCGTCCTGGCGAAAGCCGCGCACCTGGCGCAGGCCAAGGCGCAGCGCCAGTTCATCGCCGCCCACCGGCTCCAGGCTGCAGTCCCACTGGCTGTGCTGCACATCCACTGGGCGAATCTGGATGCGGTGGCGGCGCGCGTCCTGCAGGATCTGGTCCGGGCTGTAGAAGCCCATCGGCCAGCTGTTGATCAGCGCACAGGCGAAGATCGCCGGCTCGTGGCACTTGAGCCAGCAACTGGCGTAGGTCAGCAAGGCAAAGCTGGCCGCGTGGGACTCGGGGAACCCGTAGCTGCCAAAGCCCTTGATCTGCTCGAAGATGCGCTCGGCGAACTCGACGCTGTAGCCGTTGTTCAGCATGCCCCGGGTCAGCCGCTCGCGATGTGGCTCCAGCCCGCCGTGACGTTTCCAGGCGGCCATCGAACGGCGCAACTGGTCGGCCTCGCCCGCCGTATAGTCGGCGGCCACCATGGCCAGCTCCATCACCTGTTCCTGAAACAGCGGCACACCCAGGGTGCGCTCGAACACCTTCTTCAGCGCATCCGACGGGTAGGTCACCTGCTCCTGCTTGTTACGCCGGCGCAGGTACGGGTGCACCATGTCGCCCTGGATCGGCCCGGGGCGCACGATGGCCACCTCGATCACCAGGTCGTAGAACTCGCGTGGCTTGAGCCGCGGCAGCATGGCCATCTGCGCCCGTGACTCGATCTGGAACACCCCCACGGTATCGGCACGGCCGATCATGTCGTAGGTGGGGACATCGTCCGGCGGCAGGGTCGCGATGGTCAGCTCGCGCCCGCGGTGGTAGCGCACCAGGTCGAAGCAGCGGCGCAAGGCGCTGAGCATGCCCAGGGCCAGGATATCGACCTTGAGCAGGCCGACCATGTCCAGGTCGTCCTTGTCCCACTGGATCACCGTGCGTTCGTCCATGGCGGCGTTTTCCACCGGCACCAGGGTGTCCAGTGGCTGCTCGGAAATCACGAAGCCACCAGGGTGCTGCGACAGGTGCCGGGGGAAGCCGATCAGCTCGCCGGTCAAGGTCAGCACCCGGTGCAGCAGCGGGCTGTCGGGGTCGAAACCGGCTTCGCGCAACCGCTCCGGCGGCGGGATGCGGTCGGTCCAGCGCCCGCAGCAATCGGCCAGGGCGTTGATCTGGTCGGGCGGCAGCCCCAGCACCCGGGCAATGTCGCGCACCGCCCCGGCGGCATGGTAGGTGCTGGCCACGGCCGTCAGGGCGGCGCGGTGGCGGCCATAGCGGTTGAACACGTATTGCAGCACCTCTTCGCGCCGTTCGTGCTCGAAGTCCACGTCGATGTCCGGCGGCTCGTCGCGTTCACGCGATAAAAAACGCTCGAACAGCAGGTGCGTGCGGGTCGGGTCCAGCTCGGTGATGCCCAGCACGAAGCACACCACCGAGTTGGCTGCCGAGCCCCGGCCCTGGCACAGGATGCCCTGGCCACGGGCAAAATGAACGATGTCGTAGACGGTCAGGAAGTAGCTCTCGTAACCCAGCTCGGCGATCAGTGCCAGTTCGTGTTCGAGGGTCTGGCGCACGGCCGGCTCGATTCCCCCCGGCCAGCGCCACGGCACCTGGCGTTCGCACAGCGTGCGCAGCCAGCCGGTCGGCGTGTACCCCTCGGGCACCACTTCGCGCGGGTACTGGTAGCGCAACTGGCCGAGGTCGAAGGTGCAGCGCCGGGCAATCTCCAGGGTGGCCTCAAGCAGGTGGGCCGGGTACAGCTCGGCCAGTTGCGCCAGGGGCCGCAGGTGCCGCTCGCCATTGGCGAACAGGTGCTGCCCGGCACCGGCCACGGTGCTGTGATGGCGCAGCGCGCTCATGCAGTCCTGCAACGCGCGCCGCCCACGCGCATGCATGTGCACGTCGCCACAGGCCACGGTGCGCAGGTTCAGGCTCGCGGCCACCCCCTGCAGTTGTTGCAGGCGCTGATGGTCGTCGGCACCGCGATGCAGTTGCACCGCCAGCCACAGGCGCTCGCCGAACACCTCGCGCAGCCACAGGCCGGGGCCGGCCTGCAACGGCTCGTCCGGGACCCACAGCGCCAGCAGGCCGTGCAGCGGGCCGGCGAAGTCTTCGCGTAGCAGCTGGTATTCGCCCTTTTTCGCCCGGCGCCGCGCCAGGGTGATGAGCCGGCACAGGTGCTGGTAGCCGCTCAGGTTTTCGACCAGCAGCACCAGCCTGGGGCCGTCGTGCACCCGCACCTCGCTGCCGACGATCAGCTTGAGGCCCGTCTCCCTGGCCGCCTGCCAGGCGCGCACGATACCGGCCAGGGTGCATTCGTCGGTGATCGCCAGGGCCTGGTAGCCCTGCTGGTGCGCCCGCTCGAACAGCTCGCGGGCACTCGAGGCCCCGCGCTGGAAAGTGAAGTTCGACAGGCAGTGCAGCTCGGCATAGCCCACGCTCATGCGAACCAGCCCTGCAGCCACAACGGCCCGCCTTCGCCCAGTGGCCGGTAGGCCCAGCCGCGCTGGCCGGCCGGGGTTTCGACCAGGTAGTAGTCACGCCGTACATCGCCGCCATCCCACCAGCCGGATTCGATGCGCTCGGGCCCGGCCAGCAGGCGCAGGCCCTCGGGCGCCAAGGCCTGCGGCTCGGCCAGCAGCCAGCCCGGGCGCGGCGGCCCACCCGGCGCACGGGCCAGCGGCGGGGCGCCGCCTGCCGCCTGCCAGGCGCACTCGGGGCGGTGGTCGGCAAAAGCCTGCACAGCCCGCACGCTCTCATCGCCCAGGCGTGCACGCAAACGCTCGCGCAACTGCTCCCAGCCCTGTTGCTGCTGGGGCCGCGCATTGAACAGCTCGCCCGGTTGCGGCACGAACGCCGGCAGGTCGTCGGCCACCAGGCGCACGCTGCGCACCGGTGCGGGCAGGCTCAACTGCTCCAGGCGCCCGCGTGCCAGCTCGAACAGCATGCCCGCCTCGCGTTCGGCGGCCAGCAGGCCGACCACCACCGGCGTGGCGACGCCCCGGGCATGTTCCAGGTGCAGGGTAAAACGCTGCACGCCGCCGTCACGGCTGGCCAGGAACGCCGCCAGGTCGGCAATCAGCCGGCGCAACGGAAACAACAGCGCCTGGTGCGACTCCACATCGAAGTTGAGTTCCAGGCGCGCCTCGAACCGGTCCGGCGGCCGGTAGCACGCCAGCGCCATGGGGCGCAGGCCCAGCAGGCGATCCAGGTGCACCTGCACGCTGGCGGCAAAACGCCTGGCCAGGGTGTCGCGCGGCAACCCCAGCACCTGCCCAAGGTCGCGCAGGCCCATGCGCGACAAGGCCGTGGCGGCCTCCACCGGCAGGCCGATGCGGTCCACGGGCATCTGCGCAAGGGCGGCGCGGGTGGCCTGGGGGTCGTTCAGTGCCAGCCCGTCATGGGCGTTGGCCAGCATGCGCGCCGCCACCGGGTTGCTGGCCAGCACGATGCGATGACGCAGCCCCAGCTCGCCCAGCTCCTTGCGCAGGCGGGCCTCGAACAGCGGCCAGGGCCCGAACAGGCCCAGGCTGGATTCGACTTCGAGCAACACGGTGCGTGGGTAATGCAGGCTGACCTGCGAACTGAACTGGTAGGCCCAGGCGGCCAGCAATTGCTGCAACTGCTCGACCGCCGCCGGGTCATGCTCGACGCAGGTAAAACTGCTGGCCAGCGCCTGCGCGGTGCTCAGGCTCTGCCCGGCGCGCAGCCCCAGGGCCCGGGCCGCCGGGTTGACCGCCTGCAACACGCGCCGCTGCGCCGGGCCGCTGAGCAGCACCAGCGGCGCCTGGGGGTCGTCGCGACCGCGCAGCACGCTGTCGAGTGCCAGTTGCGGCAGCAGGATGCAGGCCCACAGCATCGCCCATCACCCTCGCCCAGCCATGGCGATCGGGGTGGCCGGGGCCAGCCCGCCACGGCACTTGAGCACCCGCCACTGCGCCGGGTGCAGGTCGACGGCAATGCGCAGCGCGGCCGGCGACGGGTTGAGTGCCGCCTGCTGCGGGCGGCAGGCAAAGGCCAGGGTCTGGCCGGTTTCGGCAGCCACCTGCAGGCGGCGCAAGGCGCGGTCGTCGACCTGCTGCGGCCAGCACAGCACCGCGCCGCAACTGCCCGAGCGCAGGCACTGCTCGGCGGCCCACAGGGCCTCGACGCGGGAGGCCTGGATCAGCGACAGCCAGCGCAGGTCGACACCGGCTGCCAGCCAGGCGGGCGGGTACGGAATGAACGGCGGCGCCACCAGCACCACCCGTTCGCCGCTGGCAGTCAGGCGCGCCAGGCTCGGCCAGAGCAGGTGCAGCTCGCCGGCGCCCTCGGCAGCCAGCAGCAGTTCGCTGAGCGCACCCGGTGGCCAGCCGCCGCCGGGCAGCACCGCGTCCAGCGCGGCATGCCCGGTGGGTTGCAGGCCCCGGGGCTGGGCCAGCGGGCGCCCCTTCCAGACCCGCCGCTCGTCGAGCAGCCCGTCGAGGCTGACCACCGCGCCCATCAGTCGCGCCTCAACAGGCCGCAGAACACCCCTTCGATCACGAAGTCGCGTTCTGGCCCCACGTCTATCGGTGCATAGGCCGGGTTGCGCGGCAGCAGGCGGTAGTGCGTGCCTGCGCGCTGGAAGCGCTTGATGGTGACCTCGCCATCGAGCCGGGCCACCACGATCTGCCCGTCGCGGGCATCGGGCTGCTGGTGAATGCCCACCAGGTCGCCGTCGAAGATACCGTCGTCGATCATCGAGTCGCCGCGCACCTTCAGCAGGTAGGTGGGGGTACGGCTGAACAGGTGCGCATCGAGCATCAGCTGTTCGTGGATGTCCACGTCGGGCCCGATCGGGCGGCCGGCGGCCACCTGGCCCAGTACCGGGATCTCCAGCACCTCGGGGCGGCGCAGCGCACCGGCCAGGCGGATGCTGCGCGCCTGGTTGGGGGTGACCTCGATGAAGCCGGCCTCGCACAGCGCCTGGATGTGCTTGCGCGCCACGCTGCGCGAGGCAAAACCGAAGGCCTGGGCGATGTCGGCCAGGCTCGGGGGCTGCCCTTGCTGCGCGATGCGGTCGCGGATGAAGGTCAGGATGGCGGCACGTTTGGGCGATAGTCTGTTCATGGAGCACATTTGTACTCTTTTCGGGTTTATCTGACCAGCCCCGCTGATCGCCACGGCAAAATGGTTATGATGGCCCGCCGTGCAATGGAAACCGCGCCCCATGCTTGAAGCCCTGCTGTTCGACCTCGATGGCACCCTGACCGACACCGATACCCTGCATTTGCAGGCACTGCAGCAGTTGCTGCGTGAGCAGGGTCGCGAACTGAGCGAGGCCGAGTTCGACACCCACGTCAGTGGCCGGGCCAACGCCGACATGTGCCGCTACCTGTTCCCCGGGCGCCCGGTGGCCGAGCATGAGGCATTCGCCGACCGCAAGGAGGCGCGCTTTCGTGCGCTGTCGCCGACCTTGCAGCCCACTGCCGGCCTCGAACGCCTGCTGGTGCATGCCGAGCGCCGCGGCATCGGCATGGCCGTGGTCACCAATGCGCCACGGGCCAATGCGCAGCACATGCTGGCAGCCATGGGCCTGGCCGAGCGCTTCGAGCATGTGCTGGTGGCCGAGGAACTGGCACGGGCCAAGCCCGATCCCCTGCCCTACCTCACCGGCCTGGAACGCCTGGGGGCCAGGGCAGACCATGCGTTGGCGTTCGAGGATTCGGTGCCGGGCGTGACGGCAGCGAGCCGCGCGGGGATCCTTACCGTGGGCCTGTCGACCAGCCAGGCGCCGCAGGTGCTGCTGGAGGCCGGTGCGCAGCTGGTGGTGAGGAACTTCGACGATGAGCGCCTGTGGCAACTGATTGCGCAGATGAGCGGCTGAAGCCACCCACCGCGCCGGTTTCGCCAGCCAGGCTGGCACGTGCACCATCGGGAGTCACCTTCGAGCGGTGCACGCTCGCTGTCGGTGCACCCCTGAGCCGGCCAATTCACAAAACATGACCAACGGGTCACATTTATCCCGCCCCTCTCCTACACTGTTCAATCGACCTGATACCGTCCGGAAAACTCGATCGAAAATAGTCGAAACTTCTGCAAACCCGGTAGGTCAGCAACTAAGTAGGCCAACGACTCTGGTTACCCAGGCGCAGCCCACCCCCCACTCGTCAGCACGCCATCGGCAGGAGCGCCGCCTGGCGTAGCGCTTGCACGTGTGTCCGGGGCGTTTCACCGCATCACATGACATAGCGAGAACAACAGTACAGACATGCAGCGGGTGGGATACGCCCGCAGAACAAGGGACGGAGACAAGTATGATCAGCGCCGCTGTCGAACCTCATGCAGAGCATTTCAACCCGGATACCAGCGCGCAGGTGCGTGCTGCCCAGATCGTCACGACAGCCAAGGCCCCTGCCCTCGATACCCGGCGCAACCCGAACAAGCGCAAGGTGCTGTTCGTGACCTCGGAAATCGCCGACCTGGTCAAGACCGGCGGCCTGGGCGACGTCTCCGCCGCCCTGCCCCGCGCCATGCGCCACCTGCACGATGTACGCGTGCTGATCCCCGGCTACCCGCAGGTACTCGAAAGCGACAACCCGATCCACCTGGTGGGCGAGCTGGGCGGCCATGCCGCACTGCCCCCGTGCAAGATCGGGCGCATGGACCTGGCCGACGGCCTGGTCATCTATGTACTGATCTGCCCCGAGCTGTACCAGCGCGAAGGCACCCCCTACGGCGCCAACAATGGCCGTGACTGGCCCGACAACCATATCCGTTTCGCCCGCCTGGGCCTGGCCGCCGCCGAAATCGCCGCGGGCGAGGGCATGGTGCACTGGAAGCCCGATCTGGTGCACGCCCACGACTGGCCTGCCGGCCTGGCCCCGGCCTACATGCACTGGCGCGGCCTGAACACCCCCACCCTGTTCACCATCCACAACCTGGCCTACCAGGGTGTGGTCAGCCGCGGCTGCTGCCCGGAACTGGCGATTCCCGAACACGCCCTGCAACAGGAAGGCATGGAGTTCTACGGCAAGCTGTCGTTTCTCAAGGCCGGCCTGGCCTACTCCAGCCACATCACCACGGTCAGCGCCACCTATGCCCGGGAAATCACCACCCCGGCCTTCGGCTGCGGGCTCGACGGTTTTCTTGGCAGCAAGGCGCAGCAGGGCCTGCTCAGCGGCATCCCCAACGGCATCGACGAAAGCTGGGATTCGGCCACCGACACCCACCTGACCCACCGCTTCAGCATCAACGACTGGGAAGGCAAGGCGGCCAACAGCAGCCAGGTGCGCGAGCTGTTCGAGCTGGAGCCCTCCACCGGCCCGCTTTTCGCCGTGGTCTCGCGCCTGGTGTACCAGAAGGGCCTGGACCTGACCCTGGGGGTGGCCGAGTACATCGTCGAACAGGGCGGCCAGATCGCCATCATCGGCCGCGGCGAACCGGAGGAAGAGCAAGCCATGCGCGAGCTGGCCAGCCGCTTCCCGGGCCGCGTGGGGGTGCGCATCGGCTTCAACGAGACCGACGCACGGCGCATGTTCGCCGGCAGCGACTTTCTGCTGATGCCCTCGCGCTACGAGCCCTGCGGCCTGAGCCAGATGTACGCGCAGCGCTTCGGCTCGCTGCCGGTGGCGCGCAACACCGGCGGCCTGGCCGACACCATCGAGAATGGCGTCACCGGCTTTCTGTTCGACGAATCGAACGTGGAGAGCTACCGCGAAGCACTCTCGCGGGCCTTCTACGTATACGGCAAGAAACACCTGCTCAATGCCATGCGCTGCCTGGCCATGACCCAGCCATTCAACTGGTGTCAGGCCGTGGAACCCTATGCCCACCTGTACGAGGAACTGGTGACGCGCGCCACGCTCAACGCAGGCTGAGGAGAACTGCCGTATGCCCTTCAGGTCACAGGAACACGCGACCCACGGGGCCGTGATGCTGGACAGCCACACCACCCGCTTCGCCCTCTGGGCGCCCGATGCCCGGCAGGTGGAGGTGGAATGTGAAAACGCCGCCCCGCAACCCATGCAGCGCAGTGACGACGGCTGGTTCGTGCTGCGCCTGCCCTGCCCGGCCGGTACGCGCTATCGCTACCGTATCGACGGCGACCTGTCGGTCGCCGACCCGGCCAGCCGTGCCCAGCCCGACGGCGTGCACGGCCCCAGCCAGGTGCTGGGCACCGAATATGCCTGGCAACACCCCGACTGGCAGGGCCGCCCCTGGCACGAGGCAGTCATCTATGAAGTGCACGTGGGCCTGCTGGGCGGTTACGCCGGCGTGGCCAGGCACCTGCCGCGCCTGGCCGCACTGGGCGTGACCGCCATCGAACTGATGCCCATCGGGCAGTTTCCCGGCCAGCGCAACTGGGGCTATGACGGCGTGCTGCCGTTCGCCCCGCAAGCGAGCTATGGCACTGCGCAGCAACTCAAGGCGCTGATCGACCAGGCCCACGCGCTGGGGCTGATGGTGCTGCTGGATGTGGTGTACAACCACTTCGGCCCCGACGGCAATTACCTGCACCGTTATGCCCAGGGCTTCTTTCGCGAAGACCGGCATACGCCCTGGGGCGCGGCCATCGATTTTCGTCGCCGCCAGGTGCGCGACTTCTTCATCGAGAACGCCCTGATGTGGCTGCACGACTACCGCTTCGACGGCCTGCGCCTGGATGCGGTGCACGCCATCGACGACCCTGACTTTCTGCATGAGCTGGCCCGCCGCGTGCGCGCCAGCACCGCACCGGGCCGGCAGGTGTGGCTCACCCTCGAGAACGAGCGCAACCAGGCGCACCTGCTCCAGGAGGGCTACGACGCGCAGTGGAACGACGATGGCCACAACGCCCTGCACGTGCTGCTGACAGGCGAGCAGGAAGGCTACTACGTCGATTACCGCGAGGCGCCGCTGAACAAGCTGGCGCGCTGCCTGAGCCAGGGGTTCGTGTTCCAGGGCCAGCCGGACCGCAACGGTGAACCGCGTGGCGAAGCCAGCGGCCACCTGCCGCCCAGTGCCTTCGTGCTGTTTCTGCAGAACCATGACCAGATCGGCAACCGCGCGCTGGGCGAGCGGCTCGAGCGCCTGTGCCCGCCCCAGGCCCTGCGCGCCGCCACCGGGCTGCTGTTGCTGGCACCGATGATCCCGCTGCTGTTCATGGGCGATGACTGGGGGTGCCGCCAGCCCTTCCTGTTCTTCACCGATCACCACGACGACCTTGCCACCGCCGTGCGCGAAGGCCGACGCGCCGAGTTCAAGGGGTTCAAGGCCTTCGCCGACCCCGAGCAACGGGCGCGCATCCCCGACCCGAACGCCGCCCAGACCTTCCTCGACTCGCAACCGCAATGGGGCGAGGACAGCGAGCAATGGGTGGCGCTGTACCGTCGCCTGCTGTACCTGCGCCACCAGCACATCATCCCGCGCCTGCCGGGCACCCGCGCCCTGGGCGCCCAGGTGGTCGACGGCCAGGGCGTGAGCGCCCGCTGGCAACTGGGCGATGGCAGCGAGCTGCGCATCGACCTCAACCTCGGCCAGCAGCCACTGGCCCTGGACCTGCCGGCCCGCGAGCGGCACCTGTTCGAAAGTTGCGAACTGCCCCCGGGCCCACCCTGCCTGCCGCCGTTGAGCTGCGTGGTGAGCCTGACCCCTTCCTGCCCCACGGAGCCTGTGCATGCCTGACCTACCCTTGCTGCAACTGGCCGAACGCGCTGGCCTGGCGGTGGACTGGATCGACGCCAACGGGCGCGCCCAGCGTGTCAGCGAACCGGTCCTGCGGCGCATCCTGGCCGCCCTTGGCCACCCGGCCGCCGACGACATCGCCATCGCCAACAGCCTCAAGGCCCTGGAAAAAGCCCACGATTCCCGTCACCTGCCGCCACTGCTGACGGTCGACCAGCACCAGCCGCTGGACCTGTCGCGCTACTTCGCGGCCAACAGCCGCTGCGAGGTGCAGCACGAGGACGGCACCCGCCAGCAGCTGCAGCTGGATGCCCAGGCCCTGCTGCCGCCAGGGCTGCCACTGGGGTATCACCAGCTGCATATCGACGCCACCACCTTCACCCTGGCCGTGGCCCCGGCGCAGTGCTACAGCCTGGCCGATGCGCTGGGCACCCCGCACCCACGGTGCTGGGGCCTGAGTGCCCAGCTGTACAGCCTGCGCCGCCCGGGCGACGGCGGGCTGGGCGACTGCCTGGCACTGGAGGGCCTGGCACGCAGCGCCGCCGAGCGTGGCGCCACGGCCCTGGCCATCAGCCCGGTGCACGCCATGTTCACCCGCAACCACCCCAGCTACAGCCCGTATTCGCCATCCAGCCGGCTGTTTCTGAACAGCCTGTATGCCAGCCCCCAGGCAGTGATCGACGAGCGCACGGTGCGTATCACGGTCCAGGCCCTGGGCCTTGAGGCCCAGCTCGAACAGCTCGAAGGCCTGCCGTTGATCGACTGGCCACGGGCGGCCGGGGCACGCCAGCAGATACTGCAGGCGCTGTACCAGGGCTTTATCAAGGGCGAGCAACCGCAGCGCGCCGACTTCGACAGCTTTCGCCACGCCGGCGGCCAGGCGCTGGAAGACCACTGCCGCTTCGAAGCGCTGCTCGATGCCGCCGCCGAACGCGGCGAAAGCCAGGACTGGCGCCAGTGGCCGGCCGCCTGGCTCGACCCGCGCAGCGCCGAGATTGCCGCGTTTGCCGCCGACCACGTCGAGCAGATCGGCTTCTATGCCTTCTGCCAGTGGCTGATCGCGCGCAGCCTGGAGCGTGCCCAGGAAGCGGCGCGCGGCAGCGGCATGGCGGTGGGCCTGATCGCCGACCTGGCGGTGGGGGCCGACGGCACCGGCAGCCAGGCCTGGAGCCGCCAGGACGAGCTGCTGGCCGAGCTGCACGTCGGCGCCCCGCCCGACATCCTCAACCGATCGGGGCAAAGCTGGGGCATCTGCGCGTTCTCCCCCGAGGGCCTGCGCCGCAACGGCTACCGCGCCTTCATCGAGATGCTGCGGGCCAACTTCGCCCACGCCGGGGGCCTGCGCATCGACCATGTGATGGGCCTGCAGCGCCTGTGGCTGATCCCCCAGGGCGCCGCCCCCAGCGAAGGCGCCTACCTGCACTACCCACTGGACGACCTGCTGCGCCTGCTGGCCCTGGAGTCGGTGCGCCACAAGGCCATCGTGCTCGGCGAAGACCTGGGCACGGTGCCCGAAGGCCTGCGCGAAAAGCTCGCGGCCCGCGCGATCCTGGGCATGCGTGTGCTGCTGTTCGAGCAGGACCCGCCCGGGCAGTTCACCCCCATCCTCGACTGGCCCGACAACGCCCTGGCCACCACCAGCACCCACGACCTGCCCCCGCTGGCAGGCTGGCTGCAGGCCCGCGACATCGACTGGGGCCAGCGCCTGGGGGCGATCGACGCGATCACCGAGCGCGACTGGCGCGACAGCCGCCAGCATGAAATCCAGGGCCTGCGTCGCCTGCTGCACAGCAGCTACGGCGACACCAGCAGCGAAGCCGACACCCTGATCGACGCCAGCCTGCGCCTGCTCGGGCATACCCGCGCGCCGCTGGTGCTGGTACCGCTGGAAGACCTGCTGGGCGTGGACGAACAACCCAACCTGCCCGGCACCGTCGACACCCACCCCAACTGGCGCCGCCGTTTCGCGTTGCCCGCCGCACAGCTGCTGGACGACAGCGATGCGGCGCGACGCCTCGAGCTGCTGGCCCAGGCCCGTGAACAAGCCTTCGAGCGTGACCGATGAACAGCCTCACCGCCACACTGCGCCTGCAATTTCATGCCGACTTCAGCCTCGACGATGCGGTGCCGCTGGTGCCCTACTTCGCCCGGCTGGGCATCAGCCACCTGTACGCCTCGCCCCTGTTGCAGGCGCGGCCCGGTTCGCGCCACGGCTACGACGTGGTCGACCCGACCCGGGTCAGCCCCGAACTGGGTGGCGAGGCGGCGCTGGAACGCCTGGTGGCCGCGCTGCGCCAGCACGGCATGGGCCTGATCCTGGACATCGTGTCCAACCACATGGCCGTGGGCGGCGCACACAACCCCTGGTGGCAGGACCTGCTGGCCTGGGGCCGGCGCAGCCCCTACGCCGAGTTCTTCGACATCCAGTGGCATTCGCCCGACCCGTTGCTCAAAGGCCAGTTGCTGTTGCCGTTCCTGGCCAGCGACTATGGCGCAGTGCTGCAGGCCGGGGAAATCCCGCTGCGTTTCGACGCCCGCCACGGGCGCTTTCACATCGAGCACCACGAACACCGCTTCCCGATCAGCCCGCCGGACTATGCGCGCATCCTGTGCGTCAGCGGCCACCCCGAGCTGAGCGAGCTGGGGGCACGCTTTGCCGCCTTCGAGGGCCAGCGCCACGCCCCGGCCAACGTCGAGGCGGTGCACCAGGCCCTGGCCGAACTGGCCCGCGAGCCGCGCATCGGCCAGGCCATCGAACAGGTGCTGGCCGCCTTCGACGGGCGCACCCCCAGCGGTTTCGAGCACCTGCATCAACTGCTCGAACAGCAGCACTACCGCCTGGCCAGCTGGCGCACCGCCGGTGACGACATCAACTGGCGGCGCTTTTTCGACGTCAACGAGCTGGGCGGCCTGCGCGTGGAGCGCCCGGCGGTGTTCGAGGCCACCCATGCCAAGGTGTTCGAGCTGATCGAGCGCGGCCTGGTCGACGGCCTGCGCATCGACCACATCGACGGCCTGGCCGACCCACGCGGTTACTGCCGCAAGCTGCGCCGACGCGTCGACGGCCTGCTCCCACGCCGGCCGCTGAGCGCTGCGCTCGAGCACTTTCCGATCTACGTGGAGAAGATCCTCGGCCCCGGCGAGCGCCTGCACGACGACTGGCGGGTGGACGGCAGCACCGGCTACGAATTCATGAACCAGGTCTCGCTGCTGCAGCATGACCCGCAGGGCGAAGCCGAACTGACCGCGCTGTGGCACGACCTGAGCGAGCGCCCGGCGTTCGTCGAGGAACTGCGCCTGGCCCGCCAGCTGGTGCTCAATGCCAGCCTGGCCGGCGACTTCGAATCGGTGGCCCAGGCCCTGCTGCAGGTGGCGCGCAACGACATCATGAGCCGCGACCTGACCCTGGGCGCCATCCGCCGCGCGTTGCAGGCGCTGGTGGAGCACTACCCGGTGTACCGCACCTACATCAATGCCTGCGGGCGCCCGGCGATGGACGAGGGGTTCTTCCAGCAGGCCCTGGCCGATGCGCGTTCGAGCCTGGGCGAAGCCGACTGGCCGCTGCTGGACCACCTGCAGCGCTGGCTGGGCGGCCAGCCCTGGCGCGAGCTGGGCCCGGGGCGGGCGCGCAAGCAGTTGCGCCACGCCTGCGTGCGCTTCCAGCAGCTGACCTCGCCCACCGCTGCCAAGGCCGTCGAAGACACCGCCTTCTATCGCTCGGCGGTGCTGTTGTCGCGCAACGACGTGGGCTTCGACGCCGAGCGCTTCAGCGCGCCGGCCGAGGCCTTCCATGCCAGCTGCCAGCAACGCCTGGCGCACTTCCCCGACAACCTGCTGGCCACCGCCACCCATGACCACAAGCGTGGCGAAGATTGCCGCGCACGCCTGGCGGTGATCAGCGAACGCAGCCACTGGTTCTGCCAGCGCGTGGAGCTGTGGCGTGAACTGGCCTCGCCCCTGCGCACACAACTGGCCGATGGCGTGGCACCGAGTGCCGGCGATGAACTGCTGCTGTACCAGACCCTGCTCGGCAGTTGGCCGATGACGCTGCGCTGCGATGACACCCAGGCCTTGCGCGGCTACGCCGAACGCCTGCGCCAATGGCAGCGCAAAGCCCTGCGCGAGGCCAAGCTGCGCAGCAGCTGGAGCGCCCCCAACGAGGCCTACGAGCAGGCCTGCGCACGCTTCATCGACGCCCTGCTGCTGGAGCCGCAATGCCAGCAGCTGCGCCAGTCGGTGGCCGAGGCGGCGCAGGCCCTGGCCTGCCCGGGCGCGCTCAACAGCCTGGTGCAGAGCCTGCTGCGCATGACCGTGCCGGGGGTGCCCGACCTGTACCAGGGCAACGAATTCTGGGACCTGAGCCTGGTCGACCCGGACAACCGCCGCGCGGTGGACTACGCCGCGCGCCGCCAGGCCTTGGACGACAGCCTGCCCCCCGCCGAACTGCTCGGGCACTGGCAGGACGGGCGGGTCAAGCAGGCCCTGATCGCCCAGGTGCTGGAGCAGCGCCGGGCCTACCCAGAGCTGTTTCGCCACGGCCGCTACCAACCCCTGGAGGTACGCGGCAAACACGCCGAGCGGGTGCTCGCCTTTGCCCGTATCGGCGAGGCGCAACGCGCGGTGGTGGTGGTGCCGCGGCTGGCCTCGGGCCTGCTGGGCAACGCCACGCAACCCTTGATCCCGGCACAGAACTGGGACGATACCCGTGTGCTTTTACCGTTCGCCTTGTGCGCTGCCAATTGCACGGGACTTTTCGCCCAGGGCGCAGTCACACCCTCTAACGAGCTGTGGCTGAGCACTGCGCTCAAAGCCTTCCCCGTCAATCTCTTCATAGAACAGACTGAGTCATCAGGAGCGTCGAGATGAGTGCTGAGGAAAAACGTATCCGCGAATTCGCCTACCAGATCTGGGAGTCGGAAGGTAAACCCGAAGGCCAGGAGGAGCGCCACTGGGAGATGGCGCGCAAGTTGGCCGAAGCCGAGGCCATTGCGCCCAAGGCCGCCCCGCGCAAGCCCCGTACCACCCCGCCAGGCGCACCGCCGGTAGCCCCTGGCGCCAAGCCAAAGCCCGGCGCCGCCGCGTCCAAGGCCAAGCCACCGGCCCCTGCGGCCAAGCCCGACCCGGCAAAGAAGCCGCGTACCGCGAAGAAGCCCGCCACGCCCTGACGCCGCCGTACCTTGCGTCACTACCGCCCCGGGGCAGCGCAACGCTGCCCCGGCGCCCAGTGCGTCGCCTTTCGCCCCCCAAGGATCGCTACAAGGATTGCCATGACCCAGCCCAAGTCCAAACACAACACCCAGCCCGACGCCATTGAACCTTCGCGCATCCGCGAGGGCCTGCCCTTCCCCCTGGGCGCCACCTGGGACGGCCTGGGTGTGAACTTCGCACTGTTTTCGGCCAACGCCACCAAGGTCGAACTGTGCCTGTTCGACGCCAGCGGCGAACATGAGCTCGAGCGCATCGAACTGCCCGAGTACACCGACGAGATCTACCACGGCTACCTGCCCGACGCGCACCCGGGGCAGATCTACGGCTATCGCGTGTACGGCCCCTACGAGCCGCAGAACGGGCACCGTTTCAACCCCAACAAGCTGCTGATCGACCCGTATGCCAAGCAGCTGGTCGGCGAGCTGCGCTGGTCCGAGGCGTTGTTCGGCTACACCATCGGCCACCCCGATGGCGACCTCAGTTTCGACGAGCGCGACAGTGCGCCGTTCGTGCCCAAGTGCAAGGTCATCGACCCGGCCTACACCTGGGGCCGCGACCAGCGCGTGGGCGTGCCGTGGGACCGTACCGTGTTCTACGAAGCGCACGTGCGCGGCATCAGCATGCGTCACCCGGCGGTGCCGGAAGCGGCGCGCGGTACCTTCGCCGGGCTGATGAACGACGAGCTGCTGGGGCACATCAAAGGCCTGGGCGTCAGCTCCATCGAGCTGCTGCCGATCCACGCCTTCGTCAACGACCAGCACCTGCTGCAAAAGGGCCTGAACAACTACTGGGGCTACAACAGCATCGCCTTCTTCGCGCCCCACCCGCGCTACCTGGCCAACGGCAAGATCGCCGAGTTCAAGGAGATGGTCGCGCACCTGCACGACGCCGGCCTGGAGGTGATTCTGGACGTGGTCTACAACCACACCGCCGAAGGCAACGAGCAGGGCCCCACGCTGTCGATGCGCGGTATCGACAACGCCTCGTACTACCGCCTGATGCCCGACGACAAGCGCTACTACATCAACGACTCGGGCACCGGCAACACCCTGGACCTGAGCCACCCCTGCGTACTGCAACTGGTCACCGACTCGCTGCGCTACTGGGCAGGCGAGATGCACGTTGATGGCTTTCGCTTCGACCTGGCGACCATCCTGGGCCGCTACCACGAAGGCTTCGACGAGCGGCACAGCTTTCTGGTGGCCTGTCGCCAGGACCCGCTGCTGAGCCAGGTCAAGCTGATTGCCGAACCCTGGGACTGCGGCCCCGGTGGCTACCAGGTGGGCAACTTCGCGCCGGGCTGGGCCGAATGGAACGACCGCTTTCGCGACACCGTGCGCGCCTTCTGGAAAGGCGACGAAGGCCAGCTGGCCGACTTTGCAGCGCGCATGACCGCCTCCGGCGAGCTGTTCAACCGCCGCGGCCGGCGCCCCTATGCCTCGGTCAACTTCATCACCGCCCACGACGGCTTCACCCTGCGCGACCTGGTGTCGTACAACGACAAGCACAACGAGGACAACGACGAGAACAACCAGGACGGCAGCAACAACAACATCTCCTGGAACCACGGGGTCGAGGGGCCCACCGACGACCCCGAGATCAACAGCCTGCGCCAGCGCCAGATGCGCAACTTCTTCGCCACCCTGCTGCTGGCCCAGGGCACGCCGATGATCGTGGCCGGCGACGAGTTCAGCCGCACCCAGCACGGCAACAACAACGCCTACTGCCAGGACAGCGAGATCGGCTGGATCAACTGGGACCTGGACGAGCAAGGCAGCGCCCTGCTCAAGTTCGTCAAGCGCCTGACCAAGCTGCGCCTGGCCTACCCGATCCTGCGCCGCAGCCGCTTCCTGGTGGGCGACTACAACGAGGCGATCGGGGTCAAGGACGTGACCTGGCTGGCGCCGGACGCCAGCGAGATGAGCGTGGAACAGTGGGAAGACCCGCAAGGGCGTTGCCTGGGCATGCTCATGGACGGGCGCGCGCAGGTCAGCGGCATCCTGCGCCCGGGGGCAGACGCCACCTTGCTGCTGATCGTCAACGCGCACCACGACGGCGTGGACTTCACCCTGCCCGACGTGCCCGAGGGCGAGTACTGGAACTGCCTGATCGACACCGACCGGCCGCAGCTGCGCAAGGCCCAGCGCCTGGAATTCGGCAGCGTGTTCAACGTCACCGGACGCTCGTTGCTGCTGTTGGAACTGCAACGGGACGAGGACGCCTGACGCTTTAGCAATCATTCGAAATAGCCAGCCGCGTTGTCATTCGCAACGCGGCTATGCCCATTCAGTAACCGCTATTTTTCAACCGCTTACCCCCTCCAACACAGCCATCACAAAATAATCACACTATCTTGACGCCTGCCTGCGACTCTCCTTAGCTACACCTAGAACCACCGTGTTCAACTTCATTCCGGGCCTCTGGCACGCGGCTTTGCGCGCGCCATGGGGCAGGTTTGCTGGTTTGGGTCGCTCTCTGTTCCTGCCTTACAGCCCGTGACATCAGGCCAGACCTTTGGCTGTAACACACAGAGGAGATCGGCCATGAAAAGCGCACCCTGCCCTTCGGGGCTCGAGTATGTTTTCTACGCACTGTCGACGTCGCTGCTGCTGGCAACCCCGCTGGAAAGCCTGGCGGCGGGGCTGGAAGACGACGACCCGATGTTCAACCCGGCACACGGCCTGGCGCTGCCGTCGCTGGTCCCGGCCAGCGTGTCGGGGCTGAGCCTGGGTACGCTGGGGGCGTTTTCCGAACGCCTGGCAGAGCGCACGGCGGTGTTCGGCGACGAAGGCATTGCCAGCCAGTGGGCGCAGTTCTTTCCCACGCCGGTCAGGACTGCCCCGCAACGCCTGGATGCCCCCAACCAGAACCTGCAGATCGCCCCCGACCTGTTCGTGCGGGAAACCGCCGGCGGCAACACCCACCGCGCCGGGATCTTCATGGGCCACAGCAACCTGCAGGGCGGCCTGGACAATCGCCGGCCACAGCTGGGCGACAAGCAGAACGCCGTGCGCCTGGAAGGGCAAAGCCTGGGCATGTACTGGAGCCTGCAGCATGACCAGGGCTGGCATGTGGATGCGGTGGCCATGGGCACCCGTTTCGACGCCAGCGGGCGCGGCAGCGACGGCGAACGGCTCGATGGCAACGGCCACGCGCTGACCTTCTCGGTGGAGGGCGGCTTCCCCATCGGCCTGGGCAAGCACTGGGTGATCGAGCCCCAGGCGCAGTTGATCAACCAGCAGTACTACCCCGGCAACGACGCCCAGGCCCAGACCCTGCAGGCCTATGACAGCCAGCCGAGCTGGACCGGCCGGGTGGGGGCGAAGCTGTCGGCCCGCTACGAGGTGCGTGGCATGCCCATCGAACCCTATGTGCGCACCAACGTGTGGTACGACTTCTCGAACGCCGACACGGTGAGCCTGGACAAGGTCGACAAGATCAGCAGCGCACGCAACGCCACCACCGTGGAGGTGGGCCTGGGCCTGGTGGCACGGGTGACGCCCAAGGTGGCGCTGTTTGTCAGTGCCGATTACAGCAGCGACGTGGACGACAACGACTTGAACGGGTTGATCGGCAACCTGGGGGTGCGTGTGCGCTGGTGAGCGGCGCTGAATGCATCGCGGGTCAGGCCCGCGATGCGACACGCATACCCCCGTCAACCTGAGGTTGACAGCTTATGTATACTGGCCGGCCATGCCCTCGCCAAGGACACCCCAGCGCATGACCGAAAACAGCTTCGCCTTTCGCCTCAAGGAACTGCTCGAACACCACAAGCTGACGCTGCAGGCGGTAGGCACGGCCCTGGGGATCTCGCGCACCGCCGTGCACAAATGGACCCGCGGCGGCGAGATCGACTACGCCAACCTGCGCAAGCTGGCCGACTTTCTCAAGGTCAACTGGATCTGGCTGCGCTACGGCGAAGAAGCCCTGCAGGACGTGCAGCAGACCCAGGTGGTGGAGCTGCCGATGACCGACCTGCGCCGGCGCTACACCGCCGAGATCATGGAGAGCGAAACCCGCATGAAGCTGGCCCAGGAAGGCGCCCGCATCGTGACCTGGGAATGGAACCTGATCAGCGACGAACTCACCTACTCGCCCAACGTCGAGGCCGTGTACGGCTGGCAGGTGATCCGCAACGAAGACTTCTGGGTGCACCTGCCCCCCGAAGACGTCGAGATGCTGCAGGCGCTGTACAGCAAGACCCTGCTCGAAGGCGAAGGCTGCGAGTGCGACTTTCGCATCTATCGCCCCGACGGCGAGATGCGCTGGATCGCCTCCCGCGCCACGGTGGTGCGCGACAGCGCCGGGCGCGCGGTGAAGATGGTCGGCATCAGCATGGACAACACCGAGCGCAAGGTCGCCGAAGAGCAACTGCGCAACAGCGAGGAACGTTTTCGCGCCATCTTCGAACTGGCCTGGGGCGCGCTGGCCTACATCGACCCGGACGGCACCTGGCAGCGGGTCAACGGCAGCTTCTGCGAGCTGCTGGGCTACAGCGCCGAAACGCTGTACGGCATGACCTTCCAGCAACTGACCCACCCCGACGACCTGGCCGCCAACCTGCAGTTGCTGCAGCGCCTGCTGGCCGGCGAGATCGAGCGCTACGAAGTGGAAAAGCGCGTACGCCACAAGCAGGGCCACTACATCTGGGTACGTGCACGTACCGCCCTGCAGCGCCGCCAGGACGGCCAGCCGCAGCATCTGATCAGCGTGTTCGAGGACATCGGCGCCGAACGCCAGGAACGCGAACGCCTGCAGGCACGTATCGAGGCGCTTGAAGCACAGCGCGGGGCTTCGCAGGCATGAGCCGCTTCGTGGGGGTGTTTCACTTGCGAAGCCGGCATGCCGTGGACAGGGGCTTCAAGGTGCACGCGCTACACAGCGACAATCATGCCGATGCGCACCTTGAAGCGGGCGACATACGCAATGAACAGGGCTACCAGGACGATCAGACCTGCGACTTCACCGTGATCGAGATTGCCAGCACTGCCCAGGCGCCCCGGCGCCTGAGCTGGCTGGAGCGCATCACGGGCAAGCTGCATGCATGACCCCATCCCTGATCTGACTGCGGGGCGCACATGAGCCGCTTTGTCGCTGTGTTTCACCACTGGCATATCACCAAACGCAACCTTGGCTTCGAGGTGCACAGCCTGGCAGGTCGCGATCAGGCACAGGCGCACCGCGAAGCCTGCGCACGGTTGGCCGATCAGGAAGTGAGCGATATCGTGCGCTGCGCCTTCACCCTGGTTGAGATCGGCGCGCATGAACACGTTGCGCGCCCGCTGAGCTGGCGCGAGCGCATCACCGGGCGTTTCGAGGGGCGTGGCTAGAGGCAGGTGGCCAATGCCGCCATGCGCCGCTGGGCCAATGCATCGTCCTTGAGGGTGTAGAACTTGACCACCGTGCCGCCGGCTTCGGCGCGCACATCGGCGAAGTATTCGGCATCGCGTGTCGACACCGTGGCCCCGCCGTTGGGGCCGGCGTCGAGGTAGCCGCTGGCATCCACGCCGAAGACGGCTTCGTCCTGCCAACCGAACTGGATGCACTCGGCCACCAGCGGCTCGGCCTTGGCCGAGGTGAAGGTCTTGTGCGGTGCGCCCAGGCGAGCCTGGTTCATCGTCGACGAGGCGCATCCGGCCAGCACCAGTGCCGTACCCAATAGCATTGCTGCGCGCATGGTTGTCTCTCCCGTTGGTTGTGTGTCGGCAGTACCGGGCTCTTCGCTGGCCCTGCAGAAGCTGGCCTTGCCAGCGAAGAGGCCTGGCCTGCTGATTGAAAAAGGAGCGACTGTAGCATTGCCCCAGCCCCCGGTGAGAGAATGCCGCGCAGAAAAACGGACCCTCCCCCCCTGTGCCAAGGAACAGCACCATCCGAATCCTCTCGCTCGCCCTCATCGTCTCTACCCTCGCCCTCACCAGCTGCGGCACCATGATGCGCGGTGGGTACTGCGCCGAATGTGCATCCCCAGGCATGTACCGGGGCGTGCGCAACAACTTCTCGTTCCTGTTCAGCGCCACCTCGGCGCAGTTCTGCTGGCCGCTGATCGTGTGCCCGCTGGCGTTTATCGTCACCGCGCCCGTGGATATCGTGATCGATACCGCGATGATCCCCGCCGACCTCTCGCGCTGAGTGCCAAACAATCGAATCCCTCTATAGGTTCATCGACAAGGTCGATTAGTCACAAATTAAGTAAGGGCATAAACTGCCCCCGATTGCGCGCAATACACCCACGATAGAAAGGGTCTTGGCGCGCACCCTCTGTGACTAGCCTGCATACCACTTACCGATCCTGACGCTGATCTCGGCGGGCCTGCGCGTGCGCGGCCGATTCTGGAGCTCGTTTGTACAAGGAGATAACCATGGGACTGGGCAGAAGACAGTTCTTCAAGCTGTGCACCGTCGGCGCTGCCACCGCCACTGCGGCCAGCCTGGGCTTCGCCCCGGGCATGGCCCAGGCCACCCAATCACGCCAGTACAAGCTGCTGCGCGCCAAGGAAACCCGCAACAACTGCACCTACTGCTCGGTGGGTTGCGGCGTGCTGATGTACAGCCTGGGCGACGGCGCCAAGAACGCCAAGGCGCGTATCTTCCACATCGAAGGCGACCCCGATCACCCAGTCAGCCGCGGCTCGCTGTGCCCCAAGGGCGCGGGCCTGGTGGACTACATCCACAGCGAACAACGCCTGCTCTACCCCGAATACCGCGCCCCTGGCTCGGACAAATGGCAGCGCATCAGCTGGGATCACGCCATCGAGCGCATCGCACGCCTGATGAAGGACGACCGTGACGCCAACTTCATCGAGAAGAACGACAAGGGCACCACGGTCAACCGCTGGCTGAGCACCGGCATGCTGTGCAGCTCGGCCGCCAGCAGCGAAACCGGCTCGCTGGACCAGCGCTTCACCCGCGCCCTGGGCATCCTGGGCACCGACAGCCAGGCCCGTGTGTGCCACGCCCCTACCGTCTCGGCCCTGGCGCCGACCTTCGGGCGCGGCGCCATGACCAACAACTGGGTCGACATCAAGAACGCCAACGTGGTGCTGATCATGGGTGGCAATCCCGCCGAGGCGCACCCGGTGGGCTTCAAGTGGGTGATCGAGGCCAAGATCCGCAATGGCGCCAAGGTCATCGTGGTGGACCCGCGCTTCAACCGCAGCGCCGCCGTGGCCGACATCTACTCGCCGATTCGCGCCGGCTCCGACGTGACCTTCCTGATGGGCGTGGTCAACTACCTGATCACCCACGACAAGATCCAGCACGACTACGTGCGCGCCTACACCAACGCCAGCCTGATCGTGCGCGAGGACTACAGCTTCGACGACGGCCTGTTCAGCGGCTACGACCCGGCCAAGCGCAGCTACGACCGCAGCTCCTGGACCTACGAGCTGGACGCCGACGGCTTCGCCAGGCGCGACATGACCCTGAGCCACCCGCGCTGCGTGTGGAACCTGCTCAAGGCCCACGTCAGCCGCTACACCCCGGACATGGTCACCAACATCTGCGGCACGCCCAAGGCCGACTTCCTGCAGATCTGCGAGATCCTCGGCACCACCAGTGCCCCGGACAAGACCGCCACCTTCCTCTACGCCCTGGGCTGGACCCACCACACCAACGGCGCGCAGATGATCAGAGGCTCGGGCATGATCCAGCTGCTGCTGGGCAACATCGGCATGGCCGGTGGCGGGGTCAACGCCCTGCGCGGCCACTCCAACATCCAGGGCTACACCGACCTGGGCCTGCTCTCGCTGCGCCTGCCCGGCTACATGAACCTGCCATCGGATGCGCAGACCGACCTGGCCACCTACCTCAAGCAGACCACGCCCAGCGCGGTGCTGCCCGACCAGGTCAACTACTACAAGCACACCCCCAAGTTCTTCGTCAGCCTGATGAAGAGCCTGTGGGGCGACAAGGCCACCAAGGACAACGACTGGGGCTTCGACTGGCTGCCCAAGTGGGACGACAGCTACGACGTGCTCAACTACAGCAACCGCATGTACGAGGGCAAGGTCAACGGCTACATCGCCCAGGGCTTCAACCCGGTGGCGGCGTTCCCGGACAAGAACAAGGCCCAGGCCGCGCTGGAGAAGCTCAAGTTCCTGGTGATCATCGACCCGCTGGCCACCGAGACCTCGAGCTTCTGGCAGAACCACGGCGAGGAGCACGACGTGGACACCGCGGCGATCCAGACCGAAGTGTTCCGCCTGCCCTCCTCCTGCTTTGCCGAGGAAGACGGCTCGATCGTCAACTCCGGGCGCTGGCTGCAATGGCACTGGGCCGGCGCTGCGCCGCCCGGCGAGGCCTGGCACGACGGCAAGATCCTCGGCCACCTGTTCCTGAAGATACGCGAGCTGTACGAGAAGGAAGGCGGTGCCAACCCCGCGCCGATTCTCAACATGGCCTGGGACTACGCCGACCCGTTCGACCCCAAGCCCGAGGAAGTGGCCAAGGAATCCAACGGCCGCGCCCTGGCCGACCTGCACGACGAACAGGGCAACCTGATTCTGCGCAAGGGCCAGTTGCTCGACGACTTCTCGCAGCTGCGCGACGACGGCACCACTGCCAGCTTCAACTGGATCTTCGCCGGCTCCTGGACCGAAAAGGGCAACCAGATGGCACGGCGCGACAACGCCGACAGCGGCCTGGGTTGCACCCCGGGCTGGGCCTGGGCGTGGCCGCAGAACCGGCGCATTCTCTACAACCGCGCCTCGGCCGACCCCCAGGGCAAGCCGTGGGACCCCAAGCGCAAGCTGATCGGCTGGGACGGGGCGCGCTGGAGCGGCGTGGACGTGCCGGACTTCGCCGTCACCGCTGCACCGGGCAGCAACACCAACCCGTTCATCATGCTGCCTGAAGGCCTGGGCCGGCTGTTCTCGGTGGGCGCGATGAACGACGGGCCGTTCCCCGAACACTACGAGCCCACCGAAAGCCCGCTGGCGAACAACCCGCTGCACCCGAACGTGACCTACAGCCCCACCGCGCGGGTGTACGAAAGCGATCGCAAGCGCATGGGCAGCCGCGAGCAGTTCCCGTATGTGGCCACCACCTACTCGATCACCGAGCTGTTCCGCCACTGGACCAAGCATGCGCGGCTCAACGCCATCGTGCAGCCCGAGCAGTTCATCGAGATCGGCGAGAAGCTGGCCGCCGACAAGGGCATCGTGCAGGGCGACCTGGTGCGCGTCAGCACCCAGCGTGGCTACATCAAGGCCAAGGCCGTGGTGACCAAGCGCATCCGCCGCCTGGCCATCGACGGGCAGGACGTCGACACCATCGGCATCCCCTGCCACTGGGGCTATGAAGGCACCACGCGCAAGGGCTTTCTGGCCAATACCCTGACCCCGGGGGTGGGCGATTCCAATACCCACACGCCGGAATACAAGGCGTTTCTCGTGAACATCGAAAAGGCCTGAGGGAGCGAACTTCATGTCCATGCAATCCCAAGACATCATCAAGCGCTCGGCCACCAACGTGCTGACCCCGGCGCCGCGTGCGCGCGACCACCAGGCCGAAGTGGCCAAGCTGATCGACGTGAGCATCTGCATCGGCTGCAAGGCCTGCCAGGTGGCCTGCAACGAGTGGAACGACCTGCGCGACGAGGTCGGCCACAACGTCGGCGTGTACGACAACCCGGCCGACCTGTCGGCCGAAACCTGGACGCTGATGCGCTTCGATGAAGTCGAAGATGAAAGCGGCAAGCTCGAGTGGCTGATCCGCAAGGACGGCTGCATGCACTGCGCCGACCCGGGCTGCCTGAAGGCCTGCCCGCAACCGGGGGCGATCATCCAGTACGCCAACGGCATCGTCGACTTCCAGTCCGACTACTGCATCGGCTGCGGCTACTGCATCGCCGGCTGCCCGTTCGATGTGCCGCGCATCAGCAAGAAGGACAACAAGGCCTACAAGTGCACCCTGTGCGTGGACCGCGTGTCGGTCGGCCAGGAGCCGGCCTGCGTCAAGACCTGCCCCACCGGGGCGATCAACTTCGGCAGCAAGCAGGACATGCTGCACCAGGCCAGCGAGCGCGTGACCGAGCTGCAGGGCCGCGGCTTTGCCGGCGCCGGCATCTACGACCCGCAGGGCGTGGGCGGCACCCACGTGGTGTACGTGCTGCAGCACGCCGACAAGCCGCACCTGTACCACAAGCTGCCCACCGACCCGCGCATCAGCAGCGCCATCCATGGCTGGAAGGGCTGGCTCAAGCCGGTGGCGGCCGTGGCCTTCTTCGCTACCCTGGCCGGCACCCTGTTCCACTACGTGGGCGTGGGGCCGAACGAGGTCGAGGAAGCCGACGAGAAACACGAGGAGGACACCCACGCATGAACAAGGACAAACTGATCCTGCGCACCCGCTTCATCGAGCGTGCCAGCCACTGGGTAATGGTGCTGTGCTTCCTTGCCGTGGCCCTGTCGGGGCTGTCGTGGTTCTTCCCGTCGCTCAACGGGCTCAACGCCGTGTTCGGCACCCCGCAGCTGGCGCGCATCCTGCACCCGTTCTTCGGGGTGGTGGTGTTCCTGCTGCTGGCGTTCCTGTTCGTGCGCTTCGTCAAGTACAACCTGCCCGAGCGTGAAGACCTCGCGTGGTTCAGGAACGTGCGCCAGGTGCTGGCCGGCGAGCACGAGCCGGCGCTGCAGATCGGCAAGTACAACGCCGGGCAGAAGATCCTGTTCTGGGGAATCATGGGCCTGATCAGCGTGCTGCTGGTCAGTGGCGTGGTGATCTGGCGGCCGTACTTCGCGCCGTGGTTCAGCATCCCGTCGATTCGCATCGGCCTGCTGGTACACGCCATTGCCGGCATCTGCCTGATCCTGCTGATCATCGGCCATGCGTACCTGGCGTTCTGGGTCAAGGGTTCGATTCGCGGCATGGTCACCGGGTATGTGAGCCGCAGCTGGGCCAAGACCCACCATGACCGCTGGTACCGGCAGATCAGCAACAAGCAGAGCGGGAGTGGCAAGCAGCAATGAACAGCATCCAGATGACCCCTGCCGAGCAGCGTAGCGCCGGCGTTGGCGAAATACCTGCCGTGCTGCTGCCGACCCTGGGCGAGCGCTACCGCCAGCGCGCCACGCGCCTGCGTCAGCTGGCCGAGGGGCACCCGATGGCCGACTACCTGCGGTTCGTGGCACAGGTGGTCGATGCCCAGCAGCAATTGCTCGAACGCCTGCCGCTGCCGGCAACGCTGGTGAGCAGCCTGGCCGGGCGGGTAGCCGCCGGCAAGGCGCCGCTGGCCTGGGCCAGCCTGCCGCGCGATGCCTACTGGCAGCAACTGTTGCGCGGGCTTGGCGAACACATCGAACACGCCACCCTGCAGGGCCTGTGCGCGCAGGGCGAGGCCGCCCTGGACGTGGCGGCCGATGCATTGCTGGCAGGCCGCTTCAGCGAGATCGACAGCGGTCAGGCGCTGTTCCTGTGGGCGGCCCTGTCGCTGTACTTCACCCAGCTGGCGGCGCACCTGCCCGCCATCGGCAATGCCGGCGTGGGCGAGCAGCGCCAGCATTGCCCGGTGTGCACCGGGGCGCCGGTGGCCAGCGTGATCATGACCGGTGCCCAGGCCGGGCTGCGCTACCTGCACTGCGGGTTGTGCGAGAGCCGCTGGCACATGGTGCGGCTCAAGTGCAGCAACTGCGAAGAGACCGGCAGCCTGGACTACTGGTCGCTGGATACCCATGAAACCGCGATCAAGGCCGAGAGCTGCGACGACTGCCACAGCTACCTGAAGGTGTTCTACCCCGAGCACGAGCGCGACCTTGAGCTGGTGGCCGATGACCTGGCCTCGATCGCGCTGGATGCCGAGGTGGAGCGCCAGGGGTTCGATCGCAGCGGCGTGAACCCGTTTCTGTTCCCGGGCTAGAGCGGGTACTGCATCAGCCAGTGTGATTTGCCCCAGGCCTGGAACTGCTCGAGGTACTGCCACCCCCGCTTGTGGTAGTACTCGGCGCGGTCGTGGGTGTGCAGGTAGAGGTGCGTGTGCCCCAGGGCCCTGGCCTTGGTGCAGATGCCCTCGATCAGCTTTTCGGCCAGGCCTTGGCCGCGGGCTTGCGGGCTGACGAACACGCAGGCCAGCCAGGGGCTCAGGTCGGGCCGCAGGGGCAGGTCGTCGCGCGCCAGTGAAGCGCTGCCCAGCAGGTTGTCGTCATCCAGCGCCAACAGGCTGTACAGGCTGCCGTCAGTCTGGCCATGGGCGAATTCCTGTTGCCATTGGGCCAGCGGTACATCGGCGTATTCGTAGGCGAACTGCTCGTGCAGCCAGCGGGCCAGGGTATCGCTGTGGTGTGGGTGGTTGCTGAGCCAGTCGATCATGGGTGTGCTCTGGGCGTTGGGGGGATGCAAAGGTACACCGAATTGGATGAGGGGTGTGGCCACCTGCATCTACACTTGTCAGTGCCACCGCACCTTCCCGGAGGACCGCGCCATGCCCCACTCTGACGTCGTGATCATCGGCGCCGGGCCCACCGGCCTGGTCCTGGCCCTGTGGCTGAGCAAGCTGGGCATCTCGGTACGCATCCTCGACAGGACCAGCGCCGCCGGCACCACCTCCCGCGCGCTCGCCGTGCAAGCCCGCACCCTGGAGCTGTACCGCCAGCTGGACCTGGCCGACGCGGTCGTTGGCGCCGGCCACCAGGTGCCCGCCGCCAACCTCTGGGTCAAGGGCGAGCCCGCCGCACGCCTGCCTTTGGACAGCATCGGCGCCAACCTCACGCCCTACCCCTTTCTCGAAATCTACCCGCAGGACCAGCACGAGAACCTGCTGATCGAGCGCCTGCGCGGCCTTGGCGTGGAGGTCGAACGCAGCACCGAACTGCTCGGTTTCACCCAGCACGACACCACCGTCAGCGCACGCCTGCGCCTGCCCGACGGCAGCGAGCAAGACTGCGAGGCGCATTACCTGGCCGGCTGCGACGGCGCCCATTCGGCCGTGCGCAACGGCCTGCATGTCGACTTCCCCGGCGGCACCTACCAGCAGTTGTTCTACGTGGCCGACGTGGATGCCAGCGGCCCGCCCATGAACGGCGAGCTGCACGTGGACCTGGACGAGGCGGACTTTCTGGCGGTGTTCCCGCTGGCCGGCGCAGGCCGCGCGCGGTTGATCGGCACGGTGCGCGACGCACGCGCCGAACACCCCGAGCAACTGCGTTTCGAGGATGTCAGCCAACGTGCCATCGAGCACCTGCACTTGCAGGTGCTCAAGGTCAACTGGTTTTCCACCTACCGCGTACACCATCGCGTGGCCGGGCATTTCCGCCAGCAGCGCGCCTTCCTGCTCGGCGACGCCGCGCACGTGCACAGCCCGGCCGGCGGCCAGGGCATGAACACCGGCATCGGCGATGCAATCAACCTGGCCTGGAAGCTGTGCAGCGTACTCAAGGGCAAGGCCCACGACGACCTGCTCGACAGCTACCCGGTCGAGCGCATGGCCTTCGCCCGGCGCCTGGTGGCCACCACCGACCAGGTGTTCACCTTCGCTACCGCCGATGGCAGCATCGCCAACCTGTTGCGTACGCGCCTGGCACCGGTGCTGATACCGCGCATGGCGGCATTCGCCAAGGCGCGCAGCCTGCTGTTTCGCACGGTCTCGCAACTGGGCCTGAACTACCGCCTGATGCCGCTGAGCTTCGGCAGCGCCGGCCATGTGCAGGGCGGCGACCGCCTGCCCTGGGTGGTGACGCAGGAACACGACAATTTCAGCGCGCTGTCGCACCTGGGCTGGCAGGTGCACGTGTACGGCCTGGCCAGCAAGGAACTGAGCGCCTGGTGCGCCGCACGCCAGCTGCCACTGCAGGTTTACCCCTGGTCGGCCGCCTGCACGGCCGCCGGCCTGGCACGCAACGCGCTGTACCTGCTGCGCCCCGACAGCTACGTGGCGCTGGCCGAACCCTCGGCCTCCACCGCCGCCGTGGAGCGCTACTTCAGCGAGCGGGGCCTGCGCCCCTGGTGAGGTGCTTACGCCGGTTTGTCGGCGCCCAGCACCCCGGCATAGCGGTAGGTGGTCACGCAACACAGCACCAGGCCGCTGACCGCGACCGCGCCGCCCACCAGGCCGATGTCGCCAAGGCCCATGTGGGTGCTGACCAGGCTGCCCAGCAACGCCCCGCCACCGATGCCCACGTTGTACAGCCCCGAGAACATGGCCATGGCCACGTCGGTGGCATCGGAAGCCAGCACCAGCACCTTCGATTGCAGGGCCAGGCTGAAACACATGATCGCCATGCCCCACACCATGCTCAGCGCGCAGAGCAGGGTCGGGTTGACTGCCAGCGGGGCCAGCAGCAACAGGCTCAGGGCGATGGCGCCGATGGCGCCAATCGCGAACCCCCGCGGGAAACGCTCGCTGTAGCGACTGAACAGGATCGAGCCGAAGATGCCCGCCCCGCCATACAGCAACAGTAGGATGGTGGTCATCTCGCCGCTCATCGCCGCGACCTGCTGGCTGAACGGCTCGATGTAGCTGTAGGCGGTGAACTGCGCGGTGATGCCCAGCACCACCAACGCATACACCGAGAGCAGCGCCGGCCGCTTGAGCAGCATCGGCAGGCTGCGCAGCGAACCGGAGTTCTGGCTGGGCAGGCGCGGCAGCGAGCGCATCAGCCAAAGCAACGTCAGTACCGAGACCCCGGCGATGCCCATGAAGGTGGTGCGCCAGCCCAGCGCCTCGCCCACCACTCGCCCCAGCGGAATGCCCAGCACCATGGCCAGGGTGGTGCCGGTGGCCAGCACCCCGAGGGCCTTGGCCTGCTTGCCCGGCGGCGCCACCCGCACCGCCAGCGACGCGGTGATGGCCCAGAACACCGCGTGGGCCAGTGCGATACCGATGCGGCTGAACAGCAGCATGCCGAAGCTGGTGGCCATGCTCGACAGCACATGGCTGGCAATGAACAGCACGAACAGGAACGCCAGCAGCTTGCGTCGCTCGATGTTGCGGGTCATCAGCATCATCGGCAGCGAGGCCAGCGACACCACCCAGGCATAGATGGTCAGCATCAGCCCGACCTGGGCGGTGGGCATGTCGAAGCTGCGGCCGATATCGCTGAGCAGGGCCACCGGCACGAACTCGGTGGTGTTGAAGATGAATGCAGCCAGGGCCAGCGCGAAAACGCTGAGCCAGCTGCCATTACGGGTATCTGCGGGGTTGTTCATCGGACGGGGCAAGGCTCCGGGGCGGGCGCGTCAGACGCGACCCTGGGTTCAATGAAACCTGCGCGGCAAAAGGCGCGCAGGCAAAAGCCACCCCTGGGCCGGCGGCCTGGGTGTTGCGCTGCAGAAGGTTGTTATAGGTAGGTGCGGGTCGCAGGCCCGATGGTACGTCATGCGTCGGGGGGGCGACAATAACGCTCGCCGCGCCGCGCCGGCCCCACCGATGAAACTTGCCACGGACATGCAGTGTCTTTGTCATGAGCCCGTAGTAGTGCAAAGCCTGACAAGGGCTGCAGCATTGTCCGATGGTCAGGGTTTACCGACACACGCCTAATCGGGGTCCCTTGAGTACCGGATCTGCCAGGAGGCCGTATGCGCCTAGTTTCGCAACTGCTCCAACGTCTCAGACAAAAAGGCCTGCGTCGCGCCTTGCGCCCGCTGTGGCAACGCCACGTGTTCCAGCACTGGCAACTGGTGTGGCTGGACCGCGACCCGTTGGCCAGGGTGCCTCGACAACGCACCCGCCCCTGCCCTCCCGTGCGGCTCGTCCAGATCACCCCGAGCAATACCGACGCGTTCGCGCGCCATTTCCCCGGCCAGTTGCAGGCCATGAACGACCTTGCACGCGAAGGCCACACCGGCCACATGTACCTGGACGAAGCCGGTGACGCGGTGGCGATGGTGTGGGCCAGCACCCGTGACTATCACGACCGGCACTACTACGGCTGCACCTTCCCGGTACAGCCCGGCGAATACTTCCAGTTCGCCGGCGAAGTCGAGCGCGCCTACTTCGGCACCGGCCTGTCCACGCGGGTACAGACCGAGCTGTGGGAGGCCATGCTCGCCAAAGGCTGCACGCGCATCGTGGTGGTGGTGGCGCTGGACAACGCACAGGCAGTCAAGATGCATCTGCACCTGGACTACCACGAACAGGGTCGCATCACCCACGCGTACAGGTTCTTCGGGCGCTGGTACTTCTCCCGCGTGACCCACTACAGCGGCTCGCGCCTGGCCCACCTGGCCCCGCGGGCCAGACGCAAGGCCGACAGCGAGCCGGCGCCGCAGCTGCACGACACCGACGCCTGAGCGCCTACGCCCCGGGTTGCAAGGTCATGCAGCGCGCATGACCTTCAGCTTACCAGGGCTGTAGAGAAGGCCGATGGCATGCAACTGCCGGTGGACGCCTAATCGGAGCTCCTGGAATAAAACCTGTCGGAGTTCTCATGCAATTGATCGAAATCGCCCACCAGCGCATCAGACAAAAAGGCTTGCTGCGTGCGCTTCGCCCGCTGTGGCGCCGCTACATCTTCTCGCACTGGCAACTGGTGTGGTTGCAGCGCAGCCCCCTTGCGCCCGTCGCCGCGCAACGCAGGCGCACCTGCCCGCCAGTGCACCTGGTAGCGATAACACCCCACAATACCGAGGCCTTCAGCCGTTACTTCCCTGGCCAGGTGCAGGCCATGACCGACCTCGCCGAACAGGGCCACACCGGCCACATGTACGTGGACAGCCACGGCAACGCGGTGGCGATGGTGTGGGCCAGCACCCGCGATTACCACGACCGCCATTACTACGGCTGCACCTTCCCGGTGCAGCCAGGCGAATACTTCCAGTTTGCCGGGGAAGTCGACCGCGCCTACTTCGGTACAGGCCTGTCGACCCAGGCCCAGCTCGACCTGTGGTCCGCCATGCTGGCCAAGGGGTGTACGCGCATCGTCAATGTGGTGGCGCTGGACAACGTGCAGGCGGTGAAGATGCACCTGCAGCTGGATTATCAGGAACAGGGTCGCATCACCCACGCCTACAGAGTGTTCGGTTGCTGGCGGTTCTCGCGCACCACCCACTACAGCGGCAAGCGCCTCGCTCACCTGGCGCCGCGGGCCCGGCCACGGGCCCCTGACACCTTCATCGCCTGAGCAGAACCGCGCCTTGATTCAGGCGCCATTAAATCGTCAAAAAAGCGTCAGACCTTTCCGATCAACTGCTCTATGCCGGTAACCTCCGGTGTAGAGCGGTTCACCCTTGTTACACATATTTTGAAACAACCGCTGCGATGGCTTTTTGACACGCCGTCAAAACGCTGGGCTATACCATGAAAAAGATTTCATCAAACCCACCGTTTCATCCGCCCTATCCGGCAAGGAGGCACCATGGGTGCTTTGCAGAACGTGCGCGACAAGATCAGAAGAAAAGGCCTTCGCCGCGTCGCCAGAACCCTCTGGGAACGCCATGTGTTCTATCACTGGGAACTGCTGTGGATGGAGCGCGACCTGGTCAGTGCGGTACCGCCGCACAACCTGCGACCGCACAAGCCGGTGCGACTGGTGACCATCACCGAGGACAACGCCGTCGCCTTTGCCCGCCACTTCGGCGACCGTGTGCAAACCATGGCCGAGCTTGCCCGCGAAGGCCACACCGGGCACATGTACCTGGACGATGCCGACAATGCGGTGGCGTTCATCTGGGGCAGCAAGCGCGACTACCTGGACCGTCACTATTACGGCTGCACCTTCCCGGTCAAGGAGGGCGAGTTCTTCGAGTTCGGCGGCGAGATGACCCCGTCGTACTTCGGCACCAGCCTGTCGGTGGATGCCCAGGTCAACCTGTGGGCGGCCATGCAGGCCCAGGGCTGCAACAAGGTGGTGGACGTGGTCGAGACGCACAACGTACCGGCCATGAAGCTGCACCTGCGCATGGGTTATCACGAACAGGGGCGCGTGGCGCACGTGTACTGCCTGTTCGGGCGCTGGAAGTTCTTCCGCGAGACCACCTACAGCGGTTCACGCCTGGAACAGCTGCGCAAGCCGCGGGCAGTCAAGACAGCCGCCGCACCGGCATGAACCTGCCAGCCCCTGCGCCCGCGCTGCGGGTGCAGGGGCCTGCTCGACATCCCTGCTCAACCCCGCATCTACCCGCCCTGCGCGGCGCTTGACCGTACCTGGAGCGCATGCAAGCATCCGCCGGCCATGACGCCCACGAATGCAGTTCAGAGACGAATGCCCCGGGATGAAGATGCCATTGCAGATCCACGCATTGAAGACGCTCGCCTGGCAGGCCGGGTGCTGCACGGAACGACGATGGCGCGAGAGAGTCTAGGCATTGGCATTACCAATGCCTGCTCACTGCCGACATGAGACCCCGACCATGAATGCCCCCGCCTCCCCTGCGCCCGAACCCGGCCGCTGCCAACGCCTCAAGGCCGCCAGCCGCCGCGAGCACGACAGTGTCGATACGCTGGTGCTGGGCGTTCGACCGTTCGAGAGCCGCGAGCGCTATGCATTGTTTCTGCAAGTGCAGCACCGCTTTCATGGCAGCCTTCAAGCCTTGTATGGCGATGTGCAGTTGAACCGCACATTGCCCGGGCTGGCGGCGCTGTCGCGGTTCGAGGCAGTGCAGGCCGACCTGCGCGACCTTGGCCTGCCGGTGCCCGGTGTACCGGCACCTGTGCAGCTGTCTGCGCCAGCTGAAGCAATGGGCTGGCTGTACTGCAGCGAGGGCTCGAACCTGGGGGCGGCGTTTCTGTTCAGGCAGACCCAGCAACTGGGGCTGGGCGCGCAGCGTGGCGCCCGGCATCTGGCGCCGCACCCGGACGGGCGTGCGCTGCAGTGGCGCCAGTTCGTGGGGTTGATCGATGCACTGGTGCTGAGTGAGGAACAGGAGCGCCAGGCGGTGGATGGGGCGCTGGCGGCGTTCGAGTTCTATCGCAGCAGCGTGCGCGACATTTTCGGCTGAGGCCTGTAGCGACGTCTTCGCCGGCGCCTGCAGGAGTCACGATGATCCTGCAGGAGCCGGCCTTGCCGGCGATCGAGTGCGCAGCGCTCGCTAACCCTGCTCGGTCATCGCCTGCGGCTGATGCTCGATACGCGCCCGCTTGCGGTAGAACGCGATGCCCAGGATCAACGCCGTCACCGCCGCCGTCATCAAGGTCTCGTAGCGGTAGTCGGGGCTGAACAGCATGTAGCCCAGCACCAGCGAAATCACCACGATCACCAGCCAGGTCAGCCACGGGAACAGCCACATCTTGAACGCCAGCTCGGTGCCCTCGCGCTCGACGATGGCACGCATGCGCAGTTGCGACACGGCAATCACCAGGTACACCAGCAGCGCGATGGCCCCGGTGGTCGACAGCAGGAAGCCGAACACCTTGCCCGGGAAGGCGAAGTTCACGAAGCAACCGACAAACCCGGCCAGGGTCGACAGCAGCACCGCCACGGTGGGCACGCCACTACCGGAAATACGCTTGGTCAGCGGGTGCGCCTCACCGCGCGCGCCCAGCGAATAGAGCATGCGCGAAGCGGTATACAGCCCCGAGTTCATGCAGCTGGTGACCGCCACCAGCACCACCACATCGATCAGGAACTTGGCGCCCGGCACGTTGAGGATTTCCAGCGCGCGCTGGAACGAACCCACCTGCAGCAGGCGCGGGTCATTCCACGGCACCAGCGCGACGATGAAGAAGATCGAGAACACGTAGAAGATCGCGATGCGGTACACCACCAGGTTGGTGGCGCGGCGGATCTTGTCTTTCGGGTTGGCGGTTTCGTCGGCGGCAATGGTGACGATCTCGGCACCGAAGAACGAGAAGATGGTCACCAGCACGCCGGCCAGCACGGCGCCGAAGCCGTTGGGCATGAAGCCGCCATTGGACCACAGGTTCTCGACGCCCGAGGTCTGCGCCAGCGGCCATACACCGCTCACCCCCATCAGGCACACCACCAAAAAGCCGATGATCGCCACCACCTTGACCAGGGCGAACCAGTACTCGAACTTGCCGAAGTTCTTCACGCTGATCAGGTTGCTGCACGACAGCACGATCATGATCAGGAAGGCAAAGGCCCAGGACGGCACGTCGGGGTACCAGGCGTGCAGGATGTCGGCACCGGCGATTGCCTCGACCGGAATGATCAGTACCCAGAACCACCAGTACAGCCAGCCGATGGTGAAGCCTGCCCATGGCCCGATGGCCCGCCCGGCGTAGGTGGAGAACGAGCCGCTGTTGGGGTCGGCGATGGCCATTTCGCCGAGCATGCGCATCACCAGCAGCACCAGCAGGCCGGTAATCATGTAGGAGATGAGGATGGCCGGACCGGCCTTGGCGATGGCGTTGGACGAACCGATGAACAACCCGGCGCCGATGATGCCGGCGATGGAGATCATCGAGACCTGACGCGAGGTCAGGCCGTGCTTGAGCGAGCGTTGCGGTTTTTCTTGTAGGGACGACATGGTTGCCTCTCTGGCCAATGCCTGCTGCACCTGGTTGCGCGATGACCGCGCAGGTCAGGCCAAGGTCTTCATGGAAAGTGTGCGGCAGCAGAAATGTAAGGAGCC
This sequence comes from Pseudomonas sp. MF6396, assembly GCF_002018915.1. Taxonomy (NCBI): domain Bacteria; kingdom Pseudomonadati; phylum Pseudomonadota; class Gammaproteobacteria; order Pseudomonadales; family Pseudomonadaceae; genus Pseudomonas; species Pseudomonas sp. MF6396. Next base: position 150,087 of record NZ_MVOK01000007.1, read on the forward strand.
GTTATTGTTTTTTGGGCATCGAACGTAATGTAACGGGTACTGATCGGCCTCTTTTCGATAAGTTTCGGACGCACTTTTCCCGGTCCCTCGGGGCATCGAAACTAGCAGTTGAAATGATTGACGCAGGTCAGTATTAATCTGCGAACAGGCTGCTTACAAACGACCTTTTATCACCACATGATTCCTCCATGGAATGAACTCAGTCCTTTTCATCTGCCCGGTGCCCTCGATGTCCAAGCGTTTGATGCCCTCCACCACCACCCTGCAATGCTTCGAAGCGGCGGCCCGCCACCTGAGCTTCACCCGCGCCGCGCAGGAGCTGCACCTGACCCAGAGCGCGGTGAGCAAGCAGGTGGCGCAACTCGAGGAGATGCTCTGCCACAACCTGTTCCAGCGCGTGCGCCGGCGCCTGCACCTGACCCCTGCAGGCTCGCTGTACCTGGCCGAGGTGAACAAGATCCTCACCCAGCTGGACATCTCCAGCCGCTACATCCTGACCTACGGCGGCGAGACCCAGGTGCTGACCGTGGCCACCCAGCCCACCTTCGGCGCACGCTGGCTGGTGCCCAACCTGCACGGTTTCAGCCGGCAGCACCCGAACATCCATCTGGACATCAAGAGCGAGCTGGAACCCTTCGACCTGCTCAACAACAAGGCCGACATCGCGTTTTTCTTCGGCCAGGGCACTTGGCCGGGGGCCACCTGCATCGAGCTGTTCCATGAAGAGGTGGTGCCGGTGTGTCACCCCGAGCTGATCGCGGCAGCGCTGCCACGCAGCGCCGAAGACCTCGCCCGCCACCCCTTGCTGCAATGCACCTCGCGCCCGGAGGCCTGGCACGAGTGGTTCCTGCAGCAGGACCTGCAGTCCCAGCACAGCTACCACGGGCCGCGCTTCGACACCTTCTACCTGTGCATCCGCGCGGCCCAGGCCGGCTGCGGCATCGCCCTGGTGCCACGCTACCTGGTGGCCGAAGAACTGGCCGAGGGCAAGCTGGTGGTGGCCTGGGCGCACACCATGCCCAGCGAGGGCGCGCACTTCATCGCCCATGCCGAGCATGCGGCGCAGGTGCCGAAGGTGAAGGCGTTCGTCGAGTGGATACAGGGCAGGATCACGATTTGACGGAATGATTGCTCGACTTTATTTCGCTTGTGGCGTTTGCCGGATGTTGGCTTAGATATATAAAAACTTCCGTCACCCAGGTACTTGCCCATGACGCACGAAACAATCAGCCGATCTCTTTCCATTGTGCATCCCATTACACTTTCACACGGGCGCAATGCCCAGGTGTGGGATACCGATGGCAAGCACTACATCGACTTCGTGGGCGGTATCGGCGTACTCAACCTGGGGCATTGCAACCCGGCGATCGTCAGCGCCATCCAGCACCAGGCCACGCAACTGACCCATGCGGCGTTCAACGCCGTCCCGCACGGGCCCTATGTGCAGTTCATGCAACGCCTGGAAGCGTTCGTGCCACTGAGCTACCCGATGGCAGGCATGCTCACCAACAGTGGCGCCGAGGCGGCGGAGAACGCCTTGAAAGTGGCCCGCGCCGCCACCGGGCGCACGGCGGTGGTGGCCTTCGATGGCGGCTTCCACGGACGTACCCTGGCCACGCTCAACCTCAATGGCAAGGTGGCACCCTACAAGCAGAAGGTCGGCGTGCTGCCCGGCCCGGTGTTCCACCTGCCCTACCCCAGCGCCGACAACGGCGTGACCGGCGAGCAGGCGATGCAGGCGCTGGAGCGCCTGTTCAGCGTCGAGATCGACGTCAACGAAGTGGCCTGCTTCATCTTTGAGCCGGTGCAGGGCGAAGCCGGCTTCCTGGCAATGGACCCCACCTTTGCCCAGGCCCTGCGCACGTTCTGCGATGCACACGGCATCCTGATCATCATCGACGAGATCCAGTCGGGCTTTGGCCGCACCGGCCAGCGCTTCGGCTTCCCGCGGCTGGGCATCGAGCCGGACCTGCTGCTGTTGGGCAAGAGCATTGCCGGCGGCGTGCCGCTGGGAGCGGTGGTAGGCCGGCGCGAGCTGATGGCCAGCCTGCCCAAGGGTGGCCTGGGCGGCACCTATTCGGGCAACCCGCTGGCCTGTGCGGCAGGGTTGGCGACCCTGGAACTGATGAGCGATGCCAACCTGGCGACCTGGGGCGAGCTGCAGGAGCGCGCCATCGTCGGGCGGTATGAAGCGTGGAAGGCCCGCGGGTTGACGCCGTACCTCGGGCGCCTGACCGGTGTGGGCGCCATGCGCGGCATCGAGCTGGTCACGCCACAAGGCAAGCCGGCCACCGCGCAGCTGGCCGAGGTGCTGGAGAAGGCACGCGCGGCCGGGCTGCTGCTGATGCCGGCGGGCAAGGCGCGGCACATCATCAGGTTGCTGGCGCCATTGACCGCCGAGGCAGACGTGCTGGAGCGTGGGCTGGATATCCTGGAGCGCTGCCTGGCAGAACTGTCATGAGCAAGTGCTTTTGCCCAGCGCAATCAGGCTTTATCCTGCATCGTTTCGCACGCTGGCCCTGGGAGTTCCAATGTACATCGATGTACCGCGCCGCCTGGTGTTCTTCGACAAGGACGACACCGTTCGCCCGCCCTGCCTCGTGCAGTACCATCCCGACACCGGCACCCTGAGCCGGCCGACTTTCGCCCAGCCCGACGACAGCGTGTGGGACATCGCACGCGACCAACGCCGCATCGCGCTGAGCGGGGTCAAGTGGCTGGTGGTGCGCGGGGCAAGTCGCTCGCGGCTGAACCTTGTGCACGACGGCGCGCCGCTGCATGCAACCCAGAACCTGCTGTCGTACTGGGCACGCTTCGACCCCAGCGCCCGCTACGCGCTGGTCAGCGTGGCCAATGGCAAGAAACGCCCGGTGATCATCGACCTGGACAGCGGTGAACACAGCGACCCTGTGGAGCGTGACGTGGACGCCAGGTTCGGCAGCATCGACCCGCTGCAGGGCAGGCTCTGGGCCCCCGACGAGCGTGCCCGCAATGGCGTATTGACGGTCGATTGCGCCAGCGGCGAAATCGGCAGGGTCAGCGTGCCGCTGGAGGCAAAGGTGCGCAGCCTGCGCTTTTCCCGCGACGGGCAGTACCTGTTCGTGACCGGGGAAAACAACCGGCTGCTGTGCTGCGACCGCGAGGGCGCAACGGTTTGGACCAAGGACGTCAGTGCGTATGGCCATGTCGGCTCGGGCCGGATCCTGTTCAACGAATCCGGCAGCCACCTGTGCCTGCCGACCTCGCCCACCGACAGCTCCACGCTCGCCGGCAATCTCATCATCGCAACCGCCACCGGCCATACCGAGACCACCATCATGCCCAAGGCGCGACTGGCCGCTGACTGGTTTGGCGACCACGTGCTGAGCCATCGTGGCGAGTTGGTGGACTTCTTCACCGGCGCCATCGTGGCCAAGCTGGACCTGGCCAGCCCCTGCTGATCGTCACCTGACCCGCCCCTTCAACGGCCCCCGCCGCCCCGTGTGCTAGCGTCTATGGGTGGCCTGCGCCTTGCGCACGGCCACGCCCATAAGAAATCAAGACCTGACCGACTGATGACGGGTGAGCCATGCAACTGCGAATCAACCAGACGACCTACGAGGTCGATGCTGACGCGGACACGCCCCTGCTGTGGGTAATCCGCGATGACCTGGGCCTGACCGGTACCAAGTACGGCTGCGGCCTGGCCCAGTGCGGCGCCTGCTCGGTGCTGGTGGACGGCGCCGTGGTGCGTGCCTGCGTGACCCCGGTGGCCGGCGTGGTGGGGCGCGAAATCACCACCATCGAAGCCGTGGAGGCCGACGCCGTGGGCAAGCGCGTGGTCAGCGCCTGGGTCAAGCACCAAGTGGCCCAGTGCGGTTACTGCCAGTCGGGCCAGGTGATGGCGGCCACCGCCCTGCTCAAGCACACCCCGCACCCGAGCGATGCCCAGATTGCTGCCGCAATGGTCAACCTGTGCCGTTGCGGCACCTACAACGCCATCCATGCCGCCGTGCACGACGTGGCCGCCGCGCAGGAGAACGCCTGATGAACGACAGCCTGCGCGTTACCGGCGTGGCCCAGCCCTTCCCTGTGGGCGAGCCGGTCAATATCTCGCGCCGCAGCTTTCTGCTGGCAAGCGCCGGCACGGCAGTGGGCGCACTGGTGCTGGGCTTCGGCCTGCCCCTGGGCCTGAGCCGTGTGCAGGCCGCCACGGGCAACGCAGCGGCGCCCGGCACTCAGGTGCCGGCCTTCCTGGAGATCCGCCCGGACGGCCGCATCCGCCTGCTCAGCCCGTTCATGGAGGGCGGCCAGGGCATCTTCACGGCCATGGCGCAGATCGTGGGCGAAGAGCTCGATGCCGACCCCGCCACCTTTTTGATCGACAGCGCACCGCCCGGCGAGCAGTACGTGGTGATGGACAACGGCATGCGTATCACCGGCGGCAGCATGTCGGTGCGCACCAGCTACCCGACCATGCGCCGCCTCGGCGCCCTGGCCCGCGCCATGCTGCTGCAGGCCGCTGCCGAGCGCCTGGGTGTGCCGGTGGGCGACCTGAGCACCGAGCCCGGCCGGGTGATACACGCCGCGTCGGGGCGCACGCTGGGCTATGGCGAACTGGCAGCCCAGGCCATGGACCTGCCCGTGCCAGACCCTGCCAGCGTGACGCTGCGCGACCCCAGCCAGTTCCGCTGGATCGGCAAGCCGGTGCAACGGGTGGACGCCTATGACAAGTCCACCGGCAAGGCCGTGTACAGCATCGACGTGAAGGTCGATGGCATGCTGCATGCCGCGGTGCAGCATGCACCACGCCTGGGCATGCGCGTGGGCGAGCTGCGCAACGAGGCGCAGGTGAAAGCCATGAAGGGCGTGCATTCGGTGCATCGGCTGCCCGGTGCGGTGGCCGTGGTGGCCGAGCGCTGGTGGCACGCCAAGCGCGCGGTGGAGGCCGTGCAGGTGCAGTGGCTGGAGGCATCGGCCGACGCGAAGGTGCGCCAGATGCCTGCGGACTTTTCCAGTGACGCCTTTCGCGACCAGTTGGCCGCGGCCACCGGCCCGGCCCGCGACGAAGAGAATGAAGGCGACTTCGGCAAAGCCTTTGCCGACGCCGCCACCCAGGTGGAGGCCACCTACCACAACCAGTTCCTCAACCATGCACAGCTGGAGCCGCCTTCGGCCCTGGCGCGCTTCAACCCCGACGGCACGCTGGAGGTGTGGCTGCCCAACCAGGCGCCCGACATGTTCCGCGCCGACATGGCCAAGCGCACCGGCCTGGACCCGTCACAGATCACCCTGCACTCGCCGCTGCTGGGCGGCTTTTTCGGCCGCCACTTCCTGTACGACAGCGCCAACCCCTACCCGCAGGCGATCCTGCTGGCCAAGGCAGTCGGGCGCCCGGTCAAGCTGATCTGGAGCCGCGAAGAGGAGTTTCTGCGTGACGCGCTGCGCCCCATGGCCGTGGTCAAGTTCCGCGCCGCACTCGACGCCCAGGGCCTGCCGGTGGCCATCGAGGCAGTCAGCGCCACCGAAGGCCCCACCGAAGCCATCGCCGGCAAGCAGGGCGAGAAAATCGACCCCACGGCACTCGAAGGGCTGTCGGGCAAGGCCTACGCCATCCCCAGCAAACGTATCGCCCAGGTCTATGTGAAAGGCCCGGCGATGCTCGGTTACTGGCGTTCGGTGGGCAACTCGCTGAATGACTTCTTCTATGAGGCGTTCCTCGATGAGCTGGCCGACAAGGGCAAGCAGGACCCGTTCGAACTGCGCCTGCACCTGCTGCGCGACAACCAGCGCCTGACCAACCTGCTGCAGGCGGTGGGCGATCTGTCCGGTGGCTGGAAGCGTGGCCCGTTCACCGCCGAGGACGGCTCGCGGCGCGCTCGGGGTGTGGCCATGGCCTCGCCGTTCGGCTCGGAGGCGGCGGTGATCGCCGAGGTGTCCATCGAGCAGGGCCAGGTGAAGGTGCACGATATCTGGGAGGCCATCGACCCCGGCAGCATCGTCAACCCGGCGATCATCGAGGCGCAGGTCAATGGCGCGGTGTCGCTGGGGCTGTCGCAGGCACTGGTGGAGGAAGCGGTGTACGTGAACGGCCAGCCGCGCGCGCGCAACTATGACCTGTACCCGATCCTGTCGGCGCAGCGTATGGCGCGGGTGCATGTACGCATCGTCGAGAGCGGCGCGAAGATGGGCGGTATCGGCGAGCCGCCATTGCCGGCGGTGGCCCCGGCGGTGGCCAATGCGGTGGCGCACCTGACCGGCCAGCGCATCCGCAGCATGCCGCTGTCGCGCTACACCTTCAGCTAGGCCTCGATCAGGGACACCGCGCACATGACCAAGAGTCGACTCGCAACAACGCTGGGCTGTTTCGCGCTGCTGTGCCTAGTGGTGGCCGCCGCAATGGCCTGGTACGTCACCCGCACACCGGCCTCGCCCTTTGCAGCCCAGGCCAGTGCCGCACCGCCAGACCCGGCCCTGGTGCAACGCGGCGAGTACGTGGCGCGGCTGGGCGACTGCGTGGCCTGCCACAGCCTGCCAGAGGCGGCGCCGTTTACCGGCGGGCTGAAGATGGCCACCCCGCTGGGCGCGATCTACGCCACCAACATCACGGCCGACCGCGCCACCGGCATCGGCGCCTACAGCCTGGCCGACTTCGACCGCGCCGTGCGCCATGGGGTGACCCCGGACGGTCGCCGGCTGTACCCGGCCATGCCCTACCCCTCGTACGCCAAGCTCAGTGACGACGATATCCGCGCGCTGTATGCCTTCTTCATGCACGGGGTGAGCCCGGCGGCGCAGGCCAACAAGCCCAGCGAAATCCCCTGGCCACTGAACCTGCGCTGGCCGATTGCGCTGTGGAACGGCCTGTTCACCGACCCCGCGCCCTACCCGGCCAAGCCGGACCAGGACGCGCAGTGGAACCGCGGCGCCTACATCGTGCAGGGGCCGGGCCACTGCGGCAGTTGCCATACGCCGCGCGGCCTGGCCTTCAACGAGAAGGGCCTGAACGAGGCCAGCAAGACGTACCTGGCCGGCGGGCTGCTGGATGGCTGGTATGCGCCGAGCCTGCGCAACGACCCCAACACCGGGCTTGGGCGCTGGAACGAGGCGGATATCGTCAGCTTCCTCAAGCACGGGCGCAACCGGCACGCGGTGGTGTACGGCTCGATGACCGAGGCGTTCAACAACTCCACGCAGTTCATGAGCGACGAAGACCTGGGCGCGATCGCGCACTACCTCAAGTCGCTGCCCGGCGACCCCAGCCGCGACGGGCCGGCATGGCAGTACCAGGCGAGCGAGCTGTCGGCCGCATCCACGGCCCCCGGCGCGCATACCTACGTGAGCCGCTGCGCGACCTGCCATGGCCTGGACGGGCGCGGCCAGGCCGAGTGGATGCCACCCCTGGCCGGCGCCACCTCGGCACTGGCCGGGGAGGACGCATCGGCCATCAACATCACCCTGAACGGCTCGCAGCGCATCGTCGCCGCGGGCGTGCCGGACGCCTACCGCATGCCGGCATTTCGCGAACAGCTGTCGGACCGGGAAATTGCCGAGGTGCTGAGTTTTGTGCGCAGCACCTGGGGCAATCATGGTGGCGCGGTAGAGGCCAAGGCGGTGGGCAAGCTGCGCGAGCACACCGGGCCGGCCAGCAGCAACCCGATCATCTTGCAGATGCGTTGAGCATCACCACCAGGAAGCCCCCATGCCATTGCAACGCCTGTCGAGGACACCCCATGGAAAGCATTGACCTGCTGGTGCTGCGAACTGCCCGGGAGTGGCTTGCCGGCGGCGAGCGCTGCCTGCTGGCCACCGTGGTGCGCACCTGGGGCTCGTCGCCGCGACCGGTGGGCTCGATGATGGTGCTCAGGCAGGACGGGCGCGCGGTGGGCAGTGTGTCGGGCGGGTGCATCGAGGACGACCTGATTGACCGGTACAGCAGCCTCCATGGCGGGCCGGGGATACCCGGCGGCGCGCCACAGGTGGTGCGCTACGGCGTGAGTGCGGACGAGGCGCACCGGTTCGGCCTGCCATGTGGCGGCGCCCTGGAACTGGTGCTGGAGTTCGCACCCTGCGCGCAGGCGCTGGGCCGTTTGCTGGCGCTGCTCGATGAGGGAGTACTGATGCGCCGCGAGCTTGACCTGGCCTCGGGCGAGGTGACGGTGCAGGCCGACCAGCCCCATGCACCGTTCAGCTTCGATGGGCAGCGCATGAGCAACCCGCTGGGGCCGGCTTACCGGATGCTGCTGATCGGCGCCGGTGTGCTGGCCGAGTACGTGGCGGTGATGGCGCTGTTCAACGGGTTCAAGGTGTCGGTGTGTGATCCGCGGCCCGAGCACATGGACGTGTGGACGGTCGCCGGAGTAGAGAAGCTGATGGGCATGCCGGACGACGTGGTGCGCGCGTTTGCGGTGGATGTTCGCACCTGCGTGATTGCCCTGAGCCATGACCCCAGGCTGGATGACCTGGCGCTGATCGAAGCGCTGCGCGGGCCGGCGATGTACATCGGGGCGATTGGCTCGCGGCGCAACAGCGAGAGCCGCCGCCAGCGCTTGATCGGGCATTTTGGCCAGACGCCGGAATCGCTGCGGCGCCTGCATGGGCCCATCGGGCTCTACATCGCCAGCAAGACCCCAGGGGAGATTGCGGTGAGCGTGATGGCCGAGGTGCTGGCGGTGAAGAACGGCGTGCCCCTGCCCGGCGCTGTCGGCGCGGGGCCGACCCAGCCCCAGGTGGAGCACCCGCCACTGACTCAGGCATCGTGTTGTGCGCACCCAGGGTGACTGCATCGCCCTGGTGCTAGCTGCAGGCCGTGCCAGGCGCTTTGGCAGCGACAAACGCCTGGCACGGCTGGCGTCGGGGCAAACGCTGCTGGCAGCCACGCTGGCACGGGCATTGGAGGCGTTCGACGACGTCCGGGTGGTACTCAGGCCCGGGGACGATCCCGCGAACCTGGCAATTGACGGGCGGGTACGGGTCCTGTGGGCCGAGCAGGCCGACCAGGGCATGGGCAGCAGCCTGGCAGCCGGGGTGCGTGCGCTGGAACAGTCACCGGCCCCGGCCGTGGCGGTGTTGCTGGGCGATATGCCCTGGGTGCAGGGGCAGACGCTCAAGCAGTTGAAGGCCCTGTGCAACGCCCGGCAGATCGTGCTGCCGCTGCATCACGGGGTGCGTGGGCATCCGGTGATCTTCGGTCGACAGTTCTGGCCGGCCCTGGCATGCCTGCAGGGCGATCAGGGCGGCAAGGACATCGTGCGCGGCGCGCACGACGCCTGCGTCCAGGTGCCGGTGGAAGATGCGGGCGTCCTCAGGGATGTGGATCAGCTGCGGGACATCCCGGCTGGCTCGAGGTGAGCGACGCCACCCGCACGCAACTGCCGCTGCACGCTGGCGCCTTGCTCAAAGCGCCGCATAGACAAGGGCTGACAGCCGGCCGGGGCGCGGATCGATCATGCTGTGGCCGCCCGAGGTCGTGGTGACGAAACCAAAACTCACGCGCCGCTCGGGGTCGGCAAAGCTGATCGGGCCGCCAAGCCCGATGTGGCCGAAGGTGTCCGGGCCCATGGCGTGGGTAGCCGCCGGGTCGACCTGCTGCTCCAGCATGCAGCCCAGCCCGTAGCGCATCGGCCGCATCCATACCCGATCCATGCCATGACTGTGCTCTCGGGTGAATTCGTCGAGCAGTTCAGGGCCGATGAAGTGGCCCGCCAGCAGCGCACTGTAGAAACCGGCCAGGCCGTGAGCAGTGGCATGGCCACACACCCCGGGTTGCCGATAGGCCCACCAGCGCGGGTCACTGGTGCGCCGGGGCACCATGCCGGGGTTGGTGAAGGCGAATGTGGCGATATGCGAGGGCTCGCTCTTCACCACCGTGCGCAGCGCTTGCGAGTAGGGGTCGCCAACGCGCCCGGAGGCACTGTCGAAGCGAGCGATACGGTGAAACTGCGTCTCGTCCACGCCAAGGTGCACGTCCAGGCCGTGGGGGTCCAGCATCTGTTCATGGATGAAGGCGCAGGGGTCGCGCCCGTCCACCCGACGAATCAGCTCGCCCAGAATCCAGCCAAAGGTGGTGGTGCCGTAGCCCAGGTCGGTGCCCGGTTCCCACCACAGCGGCTCGTCTTCCAGCACCCGCACCATGTGCTCCCAGTCATACATCATCGGGTTATGGTCGGGGCCTCGCAGCGCCGGCAGGCCGGCGGTGTGGTTCATCACCTGACGCACACTGACCCTGGCCTTGCCGTTGCGGGCGAACTCGGGCCAGTAGCGGGCCACCGGCGCATCCAGTTCCAGCCGGCCCGCCTCGACCAGCATCAGGATGGCCACTGCCACATAGGGTTTTACAACACAGAAGGTGTTGGCCAGCGTGTCGTGCGTCCAGGGCCTGCCGCCCTCCTGGTCCGCCACACCGGCCCACAGGTCGACGACCCGCTCCCCGTCCACCTGCACACAGAGCCCGGCACCCCGCTCCTGCGGATCATCGAACATCGCTTCGAAGGCCTGCCGGACCGCCTCGAAGGGCTGGGCACATATCCCTTGCGCTTTCATGCCTCGTCTTCCTCGTCGTTGAAGTGTTGCCCTGTAACCGAGCGACGTTGCTGCGTAGCAGACCTGCCAGGCGACAATGATTGTCTCGGCGCCTGACAGACCCGAACGCATTACTGTTGGCTCGTGAACCTGACTACCGACTGCGCCCCCTGGGGCGCCCCCTCAAACACACAGGTTGATGGAACGTTCATCCACGCGAGCGCGTGTGCGTGTGTGCCAGGGAATAACGGTTCGCGCGTTTATAGGTGCCGAAGTCATTGAACCGAACACCGGCCTCGGCCATGACTTGATGCGCATAAGGCGCGGTCATCTGGCGCAGGTAGAACGGGTCCCTGACAACGAAGTGGTGAATACTGTGGGTGCTGCCGAAGTTGAAGCAGAACAATTGAAACGGCCATAGCCACCAGGCGTTCATGACCTGAGTTTGCTGCAGCGCATTGCGCGGTGCCACATCACCGTAATAGTGCATGTTCGAACTGATGAAAAACAGGCAGAACTGCCGGATCAGGTTGGGCGCGACCAGAATCACGACCACACTGTTGACCACGTCCATCACCGCCAGTGTGGTCGCGGAACTGTGCACCTCGTGCCCGCTGACCGCGCCAAGCCAGGCATACAGGTGGTAGCCGAGAAACACATACCAGCAACCCCAGTACAACAGCCCGAAGGGTGTATTGAGCCGGACGATCTTGACCAGCAAGCGGACTTTCTCCCGCCAGCCTGGGGCAAATACCGCATTGAGAAAACCGAAGATGAACCCGTCCACCAGTTTCAACAACCGCAGTACACCCCAGGGGCTGCCACTGGTGGTGATCCAGGCTTCCACATCCGTCTCGGTGCCTGACTCTTTATGGTGATGAAAGTGCAAACTTCGCCTTAACCAGGGGCTGGGCATTCCCGGCCGAGCCAACCAGCATAAAAACATCATGGCATTGTGCGCCAGCGGCTGTTTTCTGAAATAAAGACGATGAATCAGATCGTGTTCTATTTCATGAATGAACGAGGTCAGCAGCGCGTTGATCAGAATGCAGCCCCAGGCAGGAATGGACCCCTGCAGGTAGAGCCCCCCACTCACCACCATGCCGATCAGCGACACCGCCATGACACCTGCGCCCAGCGCATTCTGATGTTGCAGGATCGGATAGCGCTGGCGCAGGTAATTACCATGTTCGGTAATACGCCGGGTAACATGATCAATCTTTTGCTGATCGGTAGTGGGGCGTTCAAGTTCCATTTCTGCCTCCAAGACTTTCATACCTCATCCTCTGTTTGTGTCGGACAATCCCCCGCCAGGTTAAACCGGCCGCGTCAATTGTTCGGGCTATACAACGGGTAGGTGAATGCATGCGCGCATTATATAAACGCAAATCGACTGTTTGCGTGAAGCTTGTTAAGATCCTTTCAAGCTTCAAAATGATAAGGCAAGTAAAAGTCTTTGCAACTGTGTATTTTGGGTGGGTTCAGCGTGACAGTTACGTGTAAGGATTTTTAATTTAGTTACAGGTTGTACAGTTATAAAACGACGCCGTACAAGTATTGCCAAGGAGGCACCATGAGATTGCATCGCATCAGATATTGCCGGCTCGCCTCACCGAAACCCGATGCCAGCGTACCCAGCCCAGCCAGCCCCGATGCCTTCGACGCGGTGTTTTACGATGCCCCTGCAGACACGGCCACCCACCGCGCAGGCTTTGAAAAGCTGCTGCGTTACCTGCAGTGCGGGGATACCGTGATCGTGGACAGCATGGCCTCGCTTTCGGCCAATACCGAGCAGTTGTGCAACTTCATTCGCCGCTTGATCGAAAAACAGGTCACGCTCAAGTTTGTGGATGAAAACCTGACATTCCGAGATGACGGCCGTGAAGTTGCGGGCCCCATCGTCGCGGCCATGGAGTTGCTTGCAGAGTTCGAGCGCGCGGCACTGCGCGAAAAACAGGCCGCCGGTATTGCAACTGCAAGAAATCGGGGTTCCTACCGAGGTCGAAAGAAGAAACTGTCCGACAATCAGGTTGTAAGTTTAATTGAGCGCGCCCGCGCGGGAGAAAGTAAATCCCGGCTGGCGCGTGATTTCGATATCAGTCGCCAGACGTTATATCGGTATTTGAAATCGACCTAGGGCTCTTCAGAAGAAGAGCCCTAGGTACTAGTTGTTCCAGGCCGGCTGGACTACCCTCACTGCTTGACTAGGTCGCTCGGCTTCCAGCTCTGGTCGAAGAACGCCTGTTTGGGCCCATACAACCGCACGATCACCAGAAAGCCCTTGTCTGGCAGGGTCTTGATCCAGTTCTTGCCCTCGCCCGGCGAGGTGGGGCCGAAGTAGATGTCGGTGGAGCCGTCGCTGTTGGGCGTCGGCTTGTCCATCTGGTTGAGCGACGGGAACGGCTGGCCGTTGTCCAGGCCCGATGCCGTGAGGTTGTCGTAGGCGGTAACCGACCAGAACAAGGCCGCCGGCACATTCGCCGGCAGGTTGAGCTTGTAGGTGTGGGCACCGTCGAGGAACTTGCCCTCGGCATCGCGGGTGGTGGCCGGGTATTTGGCACCGGCGCCGACCAGGTTCATCACCATGCCCGGGCTGTCCGAATAGGCCGAGGTGAAGAACGCCACGCGCTGCTCCAGGTTGGTGAAGGTGCCACTGGCCTGGAACTCGGTGTTCTCCCCGGCAAAGGTGTTCACGAACTGGCGATCCTTGTAGTACAGGCCGCCAGGCTCTTTGGGCAGCAGGTGGCTGGTGACCACCTTGCTCATCTTGAACGCGGTGCGCGCCGCTTCATCGAGCAATTTGCGCCGTTCGGCATCCGGGGCGAAGGGCTTGCCCTTCTCGATGCCCAGGGTGTGCAGGAACCCGCGCATGTCCATGTCGGCCGGGTCCACCGCTTCGGCGTCGATGAAGCGCGACAGCATGTCGAAGTAGCGACCGTCCTCGGGGAACAGCATGTTGATCGGTGCGCCGGTGGCATCGGGAAACTGCATCGCCAGTGCCGAGTCCTTCTTGCCCAGCGGATAGATCCTGGTGCGCTCGACCTCGGCCACCGGCACGCTGAGGTCGTTGGGGTCCTTGAAGAAGGTGCGCCAGAACAGGAACACGTTGTTGGTGCGCGAGCGATAGACGTAACCCTCGGTCGGCTCCGGGCCATTGTAGCCCGGCGGCAACAGCACGTAGGTGCCACCCTTGCCCTTGTCAGGGCCGGCCAGGCCCACGTCGCCGCGCCAGGTCTTGCCGTCGATGGTCGGGCCGACGATGGGGCGCTGGAAGAAGTCGTCGAACATGCCCTGCACCCCAGGCGGGGCTTCGACCACCAGCGGGCCGTACTTGGCCAGGTCCAGGTAGCTCATGGCGTAGACCAGGTCGGAGTTGGGCGTGGTCACCAGTGTCTTGGCGTTGATGCGTTTCTTCCAGGTGGGCAGGATGTTGTAGCCGGCGCCGAAGTGCTTCTCGGAGGCCTCCTTCATCGACCAGATGTTGATCGCCGGCAACGCCCACAGGTACGACTGCACGGCGCGCTGGAACACCAGCTCGTCGATGAGGCTGCGTGCGGTTGCTTCGGTCGGGAAGCCCTTTTCGAAGGGCTGGTTGGCCAGTTCTTCGTAACGGGTGGCGGCATTGGCCACGCTGCTCAGGGAAATGGCTACGGCCAGGGCCGTCACGGTGCTGCTCAAACGGTTCATGAGGTGTCCTCGTGGCGCGATGGGGTAATCCGTTCAGTTGACCTTGACCACTGCCGGCGGCGTCCACTGGCCGTTCATCGCCGCCGCCTGTGGCCAGTAGGCCCGCACGTAGAGCGAGAAGTCGGCCCCCTTGGGCGCGGGCAGCCAGTTGCTTTCCTTGTCCGCGCCGGGCGAATCGCTTTGTACGTAGAGCGTCAGCGAGCCATCGGGGTTGGTCTTGAGCGACGTGTTCTTGGTACCCAGGGAGTAGCGCCCCAAGGGGTTTTCGGCGAAGAAGTGCTGCTGGTTGTACAGCGTCAACGACCAGAACCCCTTGACCGGCGGCAGCGCGCCCTTGGGGAAGGTCACGCTGTAGCGCTGGCCGCCGTTGAGCCGGGTGCCGGAGGCATCCAGGTCTTGGTAGAAGTACTTGGTCTCGATCTGCTTGTTGACGAAGATGTTCGAACGGGCCACCGCGGTGCGCAGGAAATAATCGGTGCCGAACGCCGCGCCGTTGCTGATGGTGCTCCAGTGGTGGGGCAACTGCTGGCCGTAGTTGCGAAACTGCAGCAACGGCTTGACCACCTCGCTGTCAGCCTTCTGCGCCTCGTCGATCATGGCTTTCTTCAGCTCGGGATCGCGCTGGGCGATCTGCGCCAGCACCGTCAGTTGCGCATAGCGCGCCTCTTCGCCGGGCAGCGGCCTGGCATCCTTGAGAATCGCCGGCAGCTCGTCGAAGAAGGTTTCCGGGAACACCCAGCGGGTTTCCTCTTCACCCGCCGCCTCGGCCGGGAATTTCGGCGACTGGCTCCAGTCACGCTGCTTGGGCTTGCCGTCGTACTTGGACAAGGGGTACATGTCGATGCCCGACAGATAGTGCTGGATGGCCTTGCGATCGTCGTCGGTATCGTCCTGGAACACCCGTGGAATCACGAACCCGGTGTTGGTGCTGGCGCGGAACACCTGGGTGATGCCCTGCGGCACCTTGCCGTTCCAGTCCGGGCCCACCAGCAGGTAGAAGCCGGGCTTGGTGCCGTACATCTTGCCCAGCTCGGCGAAGCTGTCGGAGCGCAGGTCCACCATCTGGTACACCCAGAAACGGTCACCGAAGTCCGGTACCTGGATCACCACGGGTTCGATGTCCAGGGCGATGCTGCCTGCGCCATACACCACATCCTGGTTGGGGCAGGCCACGAGCCGTTCCCCGGGCGAGATGTAGTCGGTGAGCATCGACAGGTGGTTGATCGGCGCCACAGGCACGATGCCGCCCATCAACCCCGCCTCGGGCAGGTCCTTGAACTTCTGCCGGCGGTTGAAGATGTTGGCCATGGGCCAACCCCAGAAGTACGCCTCCCTGGCCATCATCCGCACGTAGGTTTCCGTGACCTTCACATCCGCTTCGGGCCCGGAAACCTGCACTACCGGCTGGGTATGTGCCTGGGCCGCTGCGCTACCGAACAGTACCGCGGTAGCGAGCAATCCACTGAAAAACAGGGGTGTCTTGTTCATCGGGTGCTTCCTTGCCTGTATGCCTGGGGGTGGGGTGACAAAAGGTGGTGGTTAGAAACCTAGCAGAGGACGCGGCATCGGCCAGAACGCCGCTATTTATTGCGACACACCTTGACACATCATTTGGTAACGATTCTCATATGTATTATATTTATCACTACCACTGGAACCCTTCATGTCGCGCCCTACCCCGCCGCATTGCTCCGGCCTGCCCCGCAATCTGTTGGCCATGGCCATCTGCATGGCCACCCTGACCCCCGCCCTGGCCGATGACAGCTCTGCGACACCGCAGCCAGCCAAGGCTGCGACCCTGGAGCTGGGCGCCACCGAAATCGTCAACACTCAACTGGGCAGCACCACCGAAGGCACCCAGTCATACACCACCGGCGCCATGTCGACGGCGACCAAGCTGCCGCTGACCCTGCGCGAAACGCCCCAGGCCGTTACCGTGATTACCCGCCAGCGCATGGACGACCAGGCCATGACCAGCATCAACGACGTGGTCAAGGCCACCCCGGGGCTGTTCCTCGACTTCTCCAGCGGCCCTGGCCGGCAGACGTATTCGGCGCGCGGTTTCGATATCGACAACCTGATGTACGACGGCATCCCCAGTGGCTACCAGGGCTGGACCGTGGGCGCCCAGCCGAACCTGGCGATGTTCGACCGGGTGGAGGTGGTGCGCGGCGCCACCGGGCTGGTGACCGGTGCGGGCAACCCTTCGGCTGCCATCAACCTGGTGCGCAAGCGCCCGCTGGCCGAACAGAAGGTCACCCTCACCGGTGCGGCCGGCAGCTGGGACGACTACCGCGGCGAGGTCGATGCCTCCAGCCCGCTCAACGACAGCGGCACCCTGCGCGGTCGGGTGGTGACGTCCTACCGCGACAGCAACAGCTTCGTCGATGGCGTGGACGAGACCCACGGCCTGTTCTACGCCATCACCGAGGCGGACCTGAGCGACGCCACCACCCTGACCCTCGGCTTCTCCAACCAGAAGGACAAGACCAACTACTTCTGGGGCGCCTCGATGATCGGCCTGGACGGCCATCACCTGAACCTGCCGCGCTCGTACAACCCAGGTACCCCCTGGGAGAACAAGGACCAGGAGATCAACACCGTCTTTGCCGAGGTACGCCAGCGCCTGGCCAACGACTGGAAGCTGCAGGTCAACGCCAACTATTCCGAGCAGAACGCGCTGTTCTCCGGCTCGTACCAGTCGCGCTGGGTCAACAACACGCTGGCACGCACCGTGTACCAGTCGGCCCACGATGAAAACCAGGCCGGCGTGGATGCCTTTGTCAGCGGGCCCTTCGAGGCGCTGGGGCGCACCCATGAACTGGTGGTGGGTGCCAGCAAGCGCATCTACGACATGACCACCCACAACTATGCCCCCTACGACCCCAACTGGCCGATCAATGCCGGCAAGCCGAACTTCACCCACACCGGCAACAGCCGCGAAGTGACCACCCAGGATGGCGTGTACCTGACCACCCGCCTGAGCCTGGCCGACCCGCTCAAGCTGATCCTGGGCGGGCGCCTGGACTGGTATGACTACGACAACCGCGATGGCGACGGCGACTACAAGGTCACCCGCAACGTCACCCGCTATGCCGGGCTGGTCTACGACCTGGACGAGCATCACTCGGTCTACGTCAGCTACAGCGACATCTTCACCCCGCAGAGCAGCAAGGGCACCTCCGGCACCCCGGTCAAGCCGATCGTGGGCAAGAACTACGAGGTGGGCATCAAGGGCGAGTACTTCGAGGGTGCGCTCAACGCCAGCCTGGCGCTGTTTCGCATCGACCAGGAAAACCGCGCGGTGCAGGTGTTCGTGCCGAACTGCCCGCAGACCGAATGCTACGAGGCCTCGGG
This sequence comes from Pseudomonas sp. MF6396, assembly GCF_002018915.1. Taxonomy (NCBI): domain Bacteria; kingdom Pseudomonadati; phylum Pseudomonadota; class Gammaproteobacteria; order Pseudomonadales; family Pseudomonadaceae; genus Pseudomonas; species Pseudomonas sp. MF6396. The sequence continues at coordinate 167,631 of NZ_MVOK01000007.1, forward strand.
CGAGATCCGCAGCCAGGGTATCGACTTCGAGCTGCAGGGTGCGCTGACCGAGAACTGGCAGGTGGGCGGTGGCTACACCTATGCCCGCGTGCACACCCTCAAGGACGCCGCCAACCCGCAGAACGTCAACCAGCGCTTTGACACCGACACGCCCGAGCACCTGTTCAAGCTGACCACCACCTACCGCTTCCAGGGCCCGCTGGAGAAACTGCGCGTGGGTGGCAACGTGTCGTGGCAGAGCCGCCTGTACAACGACGTGGCGCTGGCCAACGGTGGCAGCTATCGCCTGGAACAGGGTGGCTACGCCGTCACCGATCTGATGGCCGGCTACCGGCTGACCCGCAACCTGGACCTGCAGCTGAACGCCAACAACGTGTTCGACCGCAAGTACTACTCGTCCATCTCCAACTCGACCAGCTACGGCGGCGACACCTACGGCACACCGCGCAACATGATGCTCACGGCCAAGTACAGTTTCTGATGTGAAGTGGCGCAGGGATGCGCCGTGTCGTGACCCGCACCAACGCCACCCGGGCTGACGCGCCGGAGCGCTTCGCCCTGACAGACCGCCGGGGTAGGATGGCGCATGAACAGAACAATGCGTATCTACATTACCGGCGCCTCCTGTGCCGGCGTGACCACCCTGGGTCACAACCTGGCCTGCTCGCTGAACCTGCGGCATGTCGATGTCGATGACTTCTACTGGCTGCCCACCAACCCGCCCTTCACTACCAAGCGACCACCCGCCGAACGCGTCTGCCTGATCGAACAGGCACTCGGTGATCAGGGCTGGGTACTGACCGGCTCGTTCGATGGCTGGGGTGATGCGCTGATCGCGCATGTCGACCTGATCGTGTTCGTGATCACGCCGACACCTGTTCGCCTGAAACGACTGGCAGCACGAGAACAGCAGCGCTTTGGCAATCGCATCGCGCCCGGTGGTGACATGCATGCCATTCACCTGGCCTTTCGCGAATGGGCTTCCCAGTATGACGACCCGGCGTTTTCCAGCCGAAGCCGTGTGCGGCACGAGGCGTGGCTTTCAAGGCAGACAGCGCCCGTCCTGCGAGTCGACGGTGAGCGCAGCGCTGAAGACATGCTGGCGAACACCCTGCGCGCCGTGGCGCGAGGCCCGCACACCACTGGCCATCGAGGCCTGGCGGATAACCGGTAGGCGTTCGGCCAGTAAGGCCATACGGCTTGTCCGGGGGGTATGCTCCAGCGACAGGCGCTGCCCCGTGTGTTGCCACGGCAATCACACTCCCCGGTTTTGCGTGCGCCAAGACATCAAGCTCGAAGATGCGCTGGTCTACCTGTCGATCATGATCCAGTGTGTTGATTTTGCTATTAGATAAATTTACAACTCTATCGTGCACTGGCTAGAATCAAGTAAACTTTAAAAAACCATGCCCTGGGCGAGCTCATGAAAAGTATCAACATTGCATATATCCTGTTCGGCTCCGTGCTTTCTTTAAAAGTGATGGCGAGCGGGCTAGACGTCGAGCACACACTAATTGAGCATCGCTGGTACACTTTCGAAGACGTGATAGAAAAGAGAAAAATATACAACAGGGTGGATATTTCGCGAGGGTACATCGAATACTATTTCGAGGGTGATGAATATAAACCCAAGCAGCCAGAAGAGAAATTGACGCCCCGTCAAAAATTCTATTCCAACCATGGCAGCGTTGGAACCTACGCGGCTGCTGATTATGAGACCGCGCTAGACAAGGAGTGCATAGATGTTGTCTCCGGTTCTTTAGGATCATTTATAGGGGACTATGAAAATTCCAAAAGACCTGATAGACAAAAATACAAGCGTACCGTTGTTGGCATAAAATCCTTAATGTACAAAGGCCCTGAGTATAACTTCAAGAGCCCTTCATCCTGGTCGCCTGCAGCGTTGCCCAAGAACAACAAAAGTCTGCTTTGTGAAATTTATGAAGTCAAGAGCAAAGAAAGTGATGTGAAATACATTGTTTATGCTGCTTCAGTGGCAACCGCTATGTTTGACGAAATACATACGGCCCCATTGCCAGGTAACAAGGTCGAGTAATTAAAGGTCTTCGCACTCATGCTGCGGCGCCCACTGCTGCGGCATTGGCCGAATGCGGCCCTTCGTGAATGGCTGCTATGGGTCGATTGCTGCCACACGTAGACTGAACAGATGTCAACCCTGACCCTATTCGCCGTCATCGAACCGCTGGGGTAAGCTTCGCGTCAGAGGCTTTACCCACCAAGGAGAATAAACGGCGATGGGCTTGTTCAGTCGATTGTTCGGCGATCGCTTCACACAACCCCCACCCGATGAACCAAGGTTGAGCGATGCCGCGATTATGCGTGAGCTTTATCCATTCGGTGCGCAACTGAAAACGTTCACCCAGGCCCTGTTGGCGCGGCTGCCTGAAAAGGAACGTGCGCGTCTCGTGAGAAGGGTGTCGCGCTATTACAACCTAGGTGAAGACCCGGCCACCGCGTTGGTCAGTGGTCTTTTGGACGCTGATAAAGGCCAGTTACTCAATAATCTGGTTCTAATGGCCGTGGACGTGCACGGCTTCGATGATTTCAAGTACCTGGCAACGAAACTGATTGAAGCCAGCGGCATTGACCAGATTTATGCCTACAAGCTGGAAGAGACGCCATCACTGATGCAAGTGCTGATCGATTTCGATCAATGGCTGACCGGGTTCGGGAAGCGCTTTCTGCATGTGGATACAGGCGGCGCCGATTATGTGGGTTGCATCATTGAGCAAGATTGCGTCGAAAACCTGATCTCGCTGGCTAAGCAGGCGGGCATCGACGCACGGCTCGATCCCTTTTGAGACACGTTGGCTGACCGCTATCGGCCAATAGCGGCCGTTCTGGAATGGCAGGAAACGACCGATAACTGCCTTCGATACGCGACTTTCGCCCACCAGCGGCTCGATTGTAAGAATATGGCGGAGAGCTGCAAAACCGCCTACGCTTATAGAATGATTCCTCGAACGCCTTGCCCATCTGGTGGTATAGAGCCGAGAGATCTGACTTCCTTTGACCGTCCGCTTAACACCCACCCGGACCAACCCGCGCCTATCGCCAGCAACTGCCCCCTGAGTCCGGTCCACACGACCAGCAGTACGGCGCAACGGGTAAAAGCCAGACCCAGTCCCCCCACCTGCCGTTCAAAAGCGACCGATGCCGCAGCACCTCTGGAAACGGGGGCGCTGTTCACGTTCTGCCATGAGGTCAATCCGTATGTATCGGCCGAGCACGATTCCTTACCAGCAGCATCGAGGGTTCAGCCGAACCTTCACTCAGGGGCATTTGAGCCTTGGATTATTCTTTCCCATGGAGGCGTTCGACGGGGACACTCCGAGCATGCTCAACCAGGTCACACTGGCTAAACAAGCCGAGGCGCTGGGCTTCTGCGCGCTCTGGTTTCGCGACGTGCCGCTTCGCGACCCTGGCTTCGGCGATGTCGGCCAAGTCTTCGACCCCTGGGTTTACCTGGGTTATATGGCCGCCCATACCTCGGAGATTGCACTTGGCACCGCCTCCATCGCCATCCCGCTGCACCATCCCCTGCACACGGCCAAGGCGTCTGCCAGCGTAGATCAGTTGAGCACTGGTCGCTTGATTCTGGGGGTTGCTTCGGGAGATCGGCCAGTGGAGTTTTCGGCATTTGGCGTCGATCCCGAAAGGCGTGGAGAGATCTTTCGAGAACACTACGAAGTGATTCGCCGCGCCCACAGCACCAGTTTTGAGCCCATCCACTGGAGCACTGGTGAAATGCAAGGCGCAGACCTGATTCCGAAACCGACCACCCAATTCATTCCAATGCTCGTGACCGGCAACAGTCGCCAGTCACTGGATTGGATCGCGCGTGAGAGCAACGGATGGATCAACTATCCACGCATTCCGAACATGCAGCGGCTGGTCGTGGAAGATTGGCGACTGGAGGTCACGAAACAATGTGGTTCTGTGTATAAGCCCTTTACTCAGTCGCTGTACATCGATCTCGATGAGAATCCGTCAACGCCACCCACACGTATCCATTTGGGGTTCAGACTTGGACGTTACCATCTACGTTTTTTGCTGGAGTCGCTTGAGGAAATCGGCGTGGACCACGTCATTCTCAATCTCAAATACGGCAAGCGCCCTGCGGTGGAAGTTATTGAGGAATTGGGTACGCACATCGTTGCGCAGTTCGGAGTGCAGCCGCGTCAGGCAGCTCATTGAACATCGGTCACTGCTACGCCGACGAATGCTCACTTGACGAAACCATAAGGTGTCACGGCGCGGATGACCTCCGGTTCTATATCAATGATGGAGATCTTCGCGCCATGAGCGACCGGTGCCCGGCAAACAATCTACCCTACCCAGCCTAAACCCGTGATGAGCACGTTGCCTTGCAGATTCTGTGCGGCTTCCACGCCGTCCCTGGACACGATTTGCGCGCGTATCCTTTCACTTATACCGAGCGCGCAAGCATGGCATGAATCCTGGACACGGCACTTTAGCCATGACATTTATCTTCAATACAAGTGTTTTGATTGATCACCGCCCGGAACAGCAGCAGGCCCAGGCTATCCTGATTTTCACAAAATACATCGTGGGCCTCCCAGTACTGACTGGAGCTTCCTATTGGGTTTGCTTAGCTGGGTAGCTTGGCCGCAAGGACGTCAACCTTCTCGATTGATGGCGGTTCGGCAAATAGCTCGGCAGCGTTTGCCATAAGCGCCGCCGCGACCTTGCCCGAAAGATGAGCCTGCCGGCCCGCTTCATCCGGGAATGCGTCAAAGATGCCAAAGGTGGACGGCCCCAAGCGGATTCCAAACCAGGCTGTAGTGGCTGGCTCCTCCTCCACTAACCGAAGGCCACCCAAAAGAAAGCTCTCTACATCCTTTTCTTTCCCGGGTTTTGCTTTTAGGCGAACGAACAACGCTACTTTGACCATGATGTGGCTCTTGTTGTTACGATGCGGCTGGCGCTATCAGATCGCGATAGCTAAGAGGGGCATCCGAGACTCTTAACTATGGTCGACGATACCAGGATTACAAACCCAAATAGACCAAGGGTAGCGGCGAGTAGCGCACGAGCAGTGAGAACGACGTAGTGGGCAGCATGTAACCGCAAGTCAGCCACTTGCTCACTTGGTCCCACCCTCTGGTCTGATAATGATGATTCAACGATATCTGAAATTTAGAAAAACATAAGAGATCATGGTTGCTGTCAGGCCGACCAATATGTACTCGACGCGGGGTAAAAACACGACTAACCCGCCCAAAGAAAACACTATCAACGTGTTTTGTAGGATGTATTTCCTTATTCTACTCACGGCTATGAAATAGCCATATTGCTTACCTAGGAAAAACAAGGCCATGCCGGTGATCGACATAATCTGGAAATCGCGTATCGCAATGTCGTTCAGGATCGCATGCCTAATCAAATTTGCCAGAAGTGCCAGCCCCATAAAAAGAAAAAGGTGCGAGTAGATTAAGGCGTGCCCACTCATCCTGCTTTGATGTTTTTTCAGCAAGTAAAAACTATCAAAATAGATCCACCAGATACTGCAAATCATGATAAATCCGGTGATGGCCGCCATCACATTATAATAACCCCATTGAATGTTAGATAAGCCTCCGGAAAGGCTAATAATTGACTCCCCCAATAAGATTAGGGTGAGTAGGCCTATGCGCTCAACCAAGTGCTCTGTGTGTGCTGGCAACGGTTTTAGTTTAGTCCAGAAAAATACAGGAAACAGAATATCAAGAACAATCCCAATATAAGCAACAAGGTAACGCAAGGGCGGGTCAAAAATAACGGATGAAAGGCTAATAACTGCGCTAACTAATAGGGCGAAGCCAAGCCTTGAGGAAAGTTCGCCGCGAGAATCGAGTTTACTAATGGATGAAATATACATAACACTGATGATTGCACGTATACCAAAATAGCAGACAATAATGAGCGGGTAGTTCACTTCCAAGTCTTCCCCGATCCGTGCCGATAGCACAATGAGCAGGAGCATTATGAATAATGTTGCCAAACGGTGAAGATTGCTGTCTGTATCGAACCTGTTGGAATAAATCGTGTGACTGGACCAGATCCACCACAACGGCACAAAAAGCAGTAAGAATGTCCATAATTGTTTATGTTCAAAGTGCCTATCATGAACATGTCCGAGAGTGTGCGTAACTTGACCTATCGTAACAACGAAAGTCAGGTCAAAAAACAACTCCAACCATGTGGCGTGTCGATTTTCTTCATAATACTTCAAAGATTTCATTAGTTGCCGGCTCCGTGCCCACCTCTTTAATGTAAAAGGAAGCTAACGTTGGTTTTTCCCCGGCTCCGATGTGGGTGATGCCAAGCCGATTTGGCTCTCTAGCGATTTCGTCCACGCACTAACAAAAGCTCAATCATCTGACTCATCCCGATGAACTCTGGAACTCCGTCATACCGAAGCCCGTCAATGTAAAACGCTGGGGTGCCATTCACGCCGCTGCGTACACCGCCATTGAAATCGGCTTGTATTTTGGGAATGTAAGTATCCTCTTGCATTGCAAGATCGAATTCCTCCCTGGAAAGGCCGTGTTTGAGAACGATGGCGCGATACAGCGGCAGGCCCAATCGATCCTGATTTTCGTACAATCCGTCGTGGGCCTCCCAGAAGAATCCTCGACTCCCGGCATACTCAGCGGTGACCGCTGCACCCAATGCATGGGGGTGAGCGGTGGTCAGAGGGAAGTTACGGAACACAAACAGCAAGTCATCGCGAAAATGCTGTTGCAGATTCTTGACCATCCAATAAGCTTCACCGCAATAGGGACATTCATAGTCGCCAAATTCGACCAAGGTGACCTTGGCATGCGCACTTCCCTGGCGATGGTCGTTGGCACTTACCGGGACTTTGAGAGTGGCCATCTAATCACCTGTTAATTTTTGGTTGGCGTGCTTTGTGGCGAATTCGCCAAAGCATCCAGCGCATCCAGAATACCGTCCGCACCAGGGTTGATTGCCATCGGGGAGACGTAGCTCCAGGCAACCACCCCGTCCTTGTCAATCACGAACAGCGCACGCTTACAAACCCCGAGCTGGGACTCGTACGCTCCATACTGTCGTGCCACAGCCCCTTTGGGCTCGAAATCGGCCAGCAGGCTGAAGTGAAAATTCCGATCTTTGGCAAAGGCCTGATGACACCAGGCGCTGTCAACCGAGATACCCAGTAGCGCCGCACCGTATTCTCTGAATGTGGGTAGCAACTGGTTGTACAAAGTCAGTTGGTCACCACACACCGAAGTCCAGTCAGCGGGATAAAACGCCAATATCACGGGATTTCCCTTTAGCTCACGCAGCGACAACTGTTGATCAGGGGTTGCGTGAAGAGTGAAGTCGGGCGCGACAGTGCCGGCCGGCAGCGGCCCCTGAACCAGGTCGCCATTGGTTTTTTGTGCATCATCGAACTCTAAAGTATTCATAGCTTGAACCTTGATAGATGGGTGGTTGGGACGTGCTCAGTGGGATGCGACGTGCCCGGCGGGATAACTCCATCCACCATCAAGGGGTTCAAAAAAAGACAACGCTACCTCGATCTCAGCCTGAGCCTGAGTGATTTCGGCAGCGAAACGTTCACGTTCCGCATCAAGGAACACAAGAAGATCCGCCGTGTAATCGCGGAATTGGATTAGGCCAGGTTGGCAGGGGAATGGTCAGATTCGCTCTGGCTCACCAATGACTATAGTCGTTGATGACGCTTACCGTAGTAGCTGAACGATTTTTCGCTACCCTCCAGTGCCAACAACACTCACGCGCTTATCTTGCTGCCATTTCAGGCGGCGTTTTAACACGATGATTTTGGCAGCTATTTCGCCACTTCAGACAAATTTACATCTGCTTTCTGGACGACAACTGCTGCCCCTTACGACAAGCAGAAATCGACCAGAGGCAGACACTGAAACCGCCTTCAGGTCTACAGAATGAAGGTTGCTATGGGAAATGCTCTGGACAAACGAGTCGTTGTCATTAGTGCCGGCATCGTGGGCGCTTCGCTGGCGTAACACCTGGCTGATAAAGGCGCGAATATCACCTTGGTTGAGGCTGAAGGTATCGCGTCGGGAGTGTTTGGAGATTCACTCGCATGGAGCAACATCCTATACGGATAACGTGACCCCATTGCAGCACTGCGCGGAGCAGCAGTCAAAGATGCGGCTCGCGCAGCGATGGTGCTGTACCTAACGAATAGTCGAGATCGGTCTTCGGGAAGCTGAGCGGTAGACTTTGCGAATATTGTCACTGACCGCTTTTGGCCGTTAGCTGCCCTCCGCCAAGGGCAGCTATTGGGTCGAAAGCTGCCGGTCGCGCCTAACCGCTATCGACCCATAGCTGCCCTTCGGATGGAGCGGCAGCCGACCTACGCTGCTCACTGATCGGCTAAGCATAGATACTGATGTAACTGCTCTCCAAGAACCTCGAACGCCTGAGCGATCCTGTTAATTTTGCGCAGGTCATTGTGCATTGCGATCCACACCTCAACCTCAAAGCCAAAATCGTGTGGTAGCACATGTACCAGTCGGTGCGATTTTGCGATTTGAGTCGGGCAGAGCCCGAAGCCTAAGCCCGCTCTCAGAGCGGCCAGCTGAGCAAGGTGATGATCAGAGGCAATGGCGAAATGCTGGTCGGCATCGCACAGACCAGAGTCGATAAACCGACGCAAATCCGCTGAGCGTCTGTCTGGCCCGATCAGCGGTCGCTGGCGCAGCGACAGCAGGGAGGTTGGGTTACCGTAGCGCTCCAGGCACCCGGCACTGGCATGGATGCCAATCTGCAAACTGCCGACACGCCGCACCGTGATATCCGCTTCATTGGGCCGCATCAGCCGCACCGCAATATCCGATTGCAGCCTGGCGATGTCTTCAAGGGCATCGCTTATGCTCAGCTCAAGTTTGAGTCCGACGTGTTCGTAATGGAAAGGGCGCAGCAGGTCGGGCAAGACTTCGACGCCAAGCAACTCGCCACAGGTCAGCCGGACTGTACCGTGATCCATCGACGCTTCAGAGCTGGCCATGCGGTTGAAGGTTTGCGCGGCCAGATCCATGGCCTCCACATGTTCGATCAGGCGCTGCGCTCCGGCAGTAGGCGTCAGTCCTTGAGGTGTGCGGGTGAACAGACTCACACCGAGAGCGTGTTCAAGACAGTCGAGGCGCCGGCGCGCAGTGGCCTGGGCGATACCCAGCAGCTTCGCCGCGCCGCTCAGGCTACCAGAGCGCAACACGGCGAGAAATACACGCTGGCTTTCCCATTCAATACCGCTCATACATTCTTGGCCAACAGTTGCTCCTAATTTGATCTTCTGCCAGAGCCCGTGAAAAGCGATCATTCGCCCACATTTTTCCGGGCGTCATTGTAAGGAACTAACGCATGAGAATCACCGGTCAGTGCCGATGTGGGCAAGTCACCCTTGAGATCGTGGCGCGGCAATTGCCGCCGCTGTATGCCTGCCACTGTTTGAACTGCCAGCGCTGGAGCGGCAGTGCGTTTGGTCTGCACATGCTGAGCGCGGCTTCGGCTGTTCAGGTGTCTGGCGAAACGGCGATCTTTGAGCATGAACACCAAGGTCAAACGTCTACCCAACATGCCTGCGGTACATGTCATACCCGGCTGTTCAACGAGACGACGGCAGCACCCGGCATGCGAGTGGTACGGGCCGGCATCCTGGAAGGGGCTGAGCGCTTCGAGCCGGTTGCGCATATCTGGACTCGGCGCAAGCAGCCATGGCTGGTGCTGCCGGGAGCAATCGCACAATGGCAGGAGAGCCCCACGCCAGAAGCATTTGCCGCCGCATTAGGGTAAGAGCTTGCTCTTCCATAAGTGAAGATGTCGCTCGCCGAGCGGCAAATTATCAGGGTTGACTACGTCCGCTTTGGGTCGTAAGCGGTCTTTCACCCAAGACCGCATACGGCCAGAATCTCTAGCTGCCGCAACAGACTGCAACGTATTAGTCAGCCTCAAGCGCAGGCCGCTCTGCGCGCCTTAAGCCTTTGAATTCAAAAGCAAGCCAGATCGTCAAAATGAATGCATCAGCACTCAGACGGTAACGCCTCCTCCTTCCCTCTGCCAGAAACTTGAATCCCCACCCCAACCCCGTTAACCTTGCTCAGTCGCTGTAAATCCAGCGTCCAGGTTTGGTCACCTGAGATAAATCAAGGCGCACAAAGCGCCGCATCCGAATCAGTGGCGCTTTTTTGTGTCTGCTGTTTCGTGTTATGGCGGCTGTGCGTGGGGCGCATTCGTGCGCGCCGGGTTCCTTGATTCCCGGTTGACCAACCTGCGTACAGCCGCCACCCATCGTTTGGTCACGATGCTGGTCGGCTCCACCAATCAAGGAGCTGCACAATGACAAAAATCGTCCCTGATCCCCCACTCCCCAACACCCCGCGCAAACCCGCCTACACCTCCTTCGGCTGTTGCCACGGCGATCACCCTCCCCTGTTTTCCGTGCGCGAAGACATCAAGCTCGAAGATGCGCTGGTCTACCTGTCGATCATGATCCAGTGTGCAAGGGACACCACCGCACAAGCCTGCGAACGCGCCGATGAGCAGTTCAAAAGCCTGCTGATGGCCTCGCAACATTCGCTGGAATTGAGCAACGCATTGATCGAGTCGGTGCTTGATGGCATGGAGGCGAAAGCGGTCAGTAACTGATGACGCAACACACGGGCCGCACACGCGGCCTATCGAAAGCAAAGAGGTGCGAGCGACCGCGTTCGGCCTTGTCTCAAATAGTGCCAAGGCCGCCCAAGATGGCCCACTCGCCCATCCCACTCAGCTTCAGACGGCAGCCGACTGCCTCAACCTGCGACTCAACCCAGGCGTCTTACCCGTAACACGCTTGAACGCCCGACTGAACGCCGCCTGAGACGTATAGCCCAAACGCTGCGCGACCTCTTCAATCGGCAACCTTTCCAGCGTCAGCCACTGGCTGGCAAGCCGCATTCGCACTTCGGTGACGTAGCGCAGCGGGGTCATGCCAATCGTCAATTGAAAACGCTCCGCAAAGACCGAGCGGGACGTATTGCATTGCTCCGCCAACTGCTCGACGGTCCAGTCGCGGCCCGGCTGTTGATGCAGCGCCAGCAGTGCACCAGCCAGGCGCGGATCGCGCAGGGCGGCAACCAGGCCAGAGGCGTTACCGCAGGCGCACTCGACCCAACCTCGAACGACCATGGCGGCGACCACGTCGGCCAACCGCGCGAGGATGCCGGCGAAGCCGATGCGTGCGGCGCTGACCTCGCGCTCCATGGTGGTGAGAATCGGCACCAGCCCGGGGTAACGCTGGCCGCCGGCATCAATCAGCATCAGGCCCGGCATCAGCTTGCCAAGGCCATGCAGGCTGCCCAATTCGAACTCCATGCAGCCACTGAACAAAAGCGTGGCCGGCATGGCGCCGGCATCGGTTCCGGTGTCCACCGCGCTGACGGCGTCGCCCAGAGGCTCGCCGTCCAGAAGGTCGATTTGCTGCACGGGCACGTGTGTATCCGAGAGCAATTGATGGGCCGCGCCATGGGAGATGAAGACAGCGTTACCGGCGCACAGCGCATAGGTTGTGCCGTCTTCCATGCGCAGCACCGCGTTGCCGACCGCCAGGAAGTGGAACCAGGCATGCCCGGGTTTGGCAGCGAAGCCCAAGCCGAAGGCCGGGCCCGCCTGGATACGCCGGTAGTCGACACCGCGCAGGCGCATGCCGCGCAACAGCTCGTTGATGAGATCGGAAGAGAAGGCAGATGGGTCCGTCGGCATGATTCAGGTGTTCTGGTCAAAAAATCGAGTTTTTCGATCATAGATCATCCGGATTCTCGCGCCTAGACTGCGGGTCGCAATTGAAGATTGGGAGATCCGTGCAATGACTGACCTTGTTTGCAATGCCGTACCCGACAGCCGTCCCGGCGCCGGGCCGGATGCAGAACCTGCAACCCCCGCGTGGATGGCCGTGTTCTCGCTGGCCATGGGCGTGTTCGGCTTGCTGACCGCGGAGTACCTTCCGGCCAGCCTGTTGACGCCAATGGCGACCGAGCTGGGGGTATCCGAAGCGCTGGCTGGCCAGGCGGTAACGGTGACAGCCGTGGTGGCGCTGTTCGCCGGCCTGTTGGTGCCAGGCCTGACTCGCAGCATCGATCGCCGCTGGGTGTTGCTGGGTTTTTCCACGTTGATGATCGCGTCCAATCTGTTGGTCGCCGTTTCCTCCAGTTTCGTGGTGCTGTTGCTGATGCGTATCTTGCTGGGCATCGCGCTTGGCGGGTTCTGGAGCATGGCGGCGGCGGTGGCGATGCGTCTGGTGCCGGGGGCGTTGTTGCCGCGAGCGCTCTCGATCATTTTCAGTGGCATCGCCATCGGGACGGTGGTTGCGGTCCCGCTGGGTAGTTATCTGGGTGGGCTATATGGCTGGCGCAGCGCGTTCTTTGCAGCGGCGGCGGTGGGGGTGGTGACCCTGGCGTTCCAGTCAATCACGCTGCCGAGCCTTGCGCCGCGCCGCCCGGCACGCCTGCGCACAGTGCTTGAAGTATTGCTGCGCCCAGGCATTGCCATGGGGATGTTCGGTTGTGTGCTGGTGCACAGCGGCCACTTCGCGATGTTCACGTATGTTCGGCCATTTCTCGAAGGCACGACCGGCATTGGCCCGCAGGGGCTGTCGCTGATGCTGCTGGGTTTTGGTGTGGCGAACTTTGTCGGCACCCTGGTGGCCGGGTGGATGCTTGCTCGCCACCCGTTGGCCACCCTGGTGTCGATGCCGGCGCTGGTGGGCGTTGCGGCACTGGCGCTGGTCCTGTTGCCGGCGTCGGTGCCAGGGCAGGCCGTACTGCTGGCGGTGTGGGGCCTGGCCTTTGGCGGTGTGCCGGTGGCGTGGTCGAACTGGGTCGCCAACGCGGTCCCTGACCAGGCGGAAAGCGCCGGGGGCATGGTGGTAGCGTCGGTACAGTCGGCCATCGCCACAGGCGCAGCCGCGGGTGGGGCAATGTTCAGCCTCGGTGGCAGCGCAGGCGTATTCGTGGCGGCGGCCGTGCTGATGCTGCTGGCCGCGTTGCTGATTGCACTGCGGGTGCGAGTTCCTTCGGTAGAGGCCGCTGTGCTGAACCGGTCGGCACGCCACTGATGATTCAGCTCTGCGGCGCCGATCCGCGATAGCGCCTTGCGCGCCGCCCTCCCCTTGGTCGATACACGCCAGGCGACACGGCAGCGAAGAATCGGTCAGCGGCCCTGGGGGCTATCTGCGAGCCAGTAATAGTCTGGCCAGTAAGGCCAGACATGGCGGTCGCGATGCACATGCTTGAGCGACAGGGTCTGGCCCGGGTGAAAGTGATCAGCCGGGTACTGACCTGACAACAGAACGGTGCGCGTTGTTGCGATCAGCGACTGGCAATAGTCACGCGCGGCTTTGTCGGCCCCCAGCACCTGACTGTGCGCAATTGAAAAGCCGAAGGCCGTCATCGGATGCCCGTCATTTTTCAGCCGGGTGAAGACAGGGGTCGGCTGCCGATACTCGGCAACGGGAACGATCTTGCCACCCAGTTGGCAGGCGAGCTCCTGGGCCATCAGCGGTGGGCAGACAAGCAGCAGCAGGCACAGTTTGAGCTTCATGTTCACGTCACAGTTCAAGTGTCCGGCCCCGCGCGTGGCGACTGACAGGCCCAAGCCACGCAGTCTAAGCCCGGCCATGGCGTGTGACCACACCGGGTGCCCCTCACCCGGTGTGCGTCAGGCTCGCCTCAGTAGATATACGCCAACCTGAACTGCAGCGAATGGTCGGTCATCGGCCCCGAGCGCACGTCCACATCCCGCCAGTACTGCCCCATTACCTGCCACTGCTTGCCCAGCATGGTGGTCGCCGACAGGCCGACCGTGCCGTTGTTGTGGCTGGTTTCCAGGGTCTGCCCGTCCAGCGTCTCGCGCGAGCCCCAGTTGTGCCGGTACGACAGCGCCACCGAGGTGGCCGGGGTGAAGTTGTAGCGCAGGTGGTTGTGCAACTGGATCAGCGGGTCACGGTGCGCACCGGTGTCGCGCTGCTCCTGGTAGAACTCGGTCTCGGCGATCACGTCCCACGTCCAGCGCTCGTTGAAGCCGTGCACATAGCCCACCTGGAAGTCCGCCGCCCAGCGGTTGCCGCTCAGGGCAAAGCCCTGGTTCTTGTCGGCGCCGGTGGGCGCGGTGACGAACAGCGACCAGCCCAGGTGGCGGTTGCGCTCCATGTCGGCCAGGCTCCACACCGTGGCGCCGAAGGTGATGTCGCCCAGGCCGCTGTTCTTCTGGCCGGTGGCGCCGATTTCCTGATGGCCGTAGGGGATGATGATCTGCGGGTCCCAGATCAGGCCGGTGTTGAAGAACTCGGTGAAGTGCACCAGACGCAGCACGCCCACGGTCAGGTCCAGGTCGAGGTTGTCGGCGGCGCGCTTGCCGCCCATGTACGAGCGGTCGATGCGCGGGTTCTGCTGGTACAGCAAGGCCAGGTCGGTGCCCGGTGGCAGCGCGGCATAGTCGCCGGAGTCGGGGCGTACATCGGCCAGCGCGGGGCTGGCGCACAGGGCAAGGAACAGCGAGCACGGCAATGCGCCGCCTTTGTGCCAAAGCGCTTTCATGGGGGGTCACCTGTCTACCGGTTAATTGTTATTGGAACGGGTTGAGGCTGCCCCGCTCGCACGCCTGGCGAGCGGGGTCGAGGGGTGGCTTACTGCGCCGCAGTGGCGTCGGCGGCGGCGCGCAGGTCAAGGCTGCGCTTGATGATGTATTGCTGGATCAGTTGCATCTGCGGCATGTCCAGTACCCCGGCAAAGCTCGGCATGCCCTTGCTCATGAACGCACCGCTGACGATGCCGACGAAGGCCTGGTGCTTGTCCGGGCTCAGGTAGCGCAGGTCGGGGATCACCCCGCCGCTGGCGGCGTTGAGGCCGTGGCAGGCGCCGCACATGCCGTTGAACAGGGTGCGGCCCTGGGCGATTTCATCCGCCGAAGCGGTCAGCGCGGGCACCTGCGGTGGCAGCACCGGGGCCTTGCGCGGCGGCGGCAGTTCGCCCTTGGCGCCAAGCTTGAACACCAGCACGCGGGATTCGGGTTGCACCTTGCCCTTGTCGGTCAGGCCGCCTGCGATCAGCGGCATGATGCCGCCCCAGCCGGCCATGAACGCCACGTACTGCTCGCCCTTGACCTCATAGGTGACCGGCCCGCCGAGCACGCCGGAGTTGGCGCGGTGCTCCCACAACTGCTTGCCCTTGTCGGCACTGAAGGCCATGACGCGGCCGTCCGAGGTGCCCTGGAACACCAGGTTGCCGGCGGTGCTGAGGGTGCCGCCGTTGCCGGACTCGACATAGTCGTGGGTCCAGGCGGCCTGCTGTTTGACCGGGTCCCAGGCAATCAGGTGGCCGCGCCAGGCGCTACGGATCTGGTTGAACACTTTTGGGTCTTCCGGCAGGTCGGGCACGTCCAGGCCGAAGTTCACCACCGACTTGGTCGGCAGGAACAGCGGCTTGTCGGCGGCCTTGAGTTCGGCCACGGTGTCCTGGGCCGGGATGTACACATAGCCGGTGTTGGGGTTGTACGACATCGGGTGCCAGCTGTGGCCGCCGAGGAAGCTTGGCTGTATCACCTTCGGCGCCTTGGCGTAGTCGGCCTGGTCGGTGAGGATGGGGCGCCCGGTCTTGGGGTCCAGGCCGCTGGCCCAGTTCACCTGCACGAAGTTGTTGCCCGAGATGAACTCGCCGTTGGTGCGGTCGATCACGTAGAAGAACCCGTTCTTGGGTGCCTGCATCAGCACCTTGCGGGTCTTGCCGTCGATCTGGATGTCGGCCAGCACGATCTGCTGGGTGGCGGTGAAGTCCCAGCGATCGCCGGGCGTCACCTGGAAGTGCCACACGTACTCGCCGGTTTCCGGGCGCAGCGCGACGATCGACGACAGGTACAGGTTGTCGCCCTCGCCCTGGCTGCGGAACTGGTAGTTCCACGGCGAGCCGTTGCCGGTGCCCACGTACAGCAGGTCCAGCTCGGGGTCGTAGGACATCGAGTCCCATACGGTGCCGCCACCGCCCCACTTGACCCAGCCATTGCCCTTCCAGGTTTTCATGGCCTTGGCCATGGCCTCGTTTTCCGGTGGCAGCGCCGGGTCGCCGGGCACGGTGAAGAAGCGCCAGGCCTGCTTGCCGGTCTCGGCATCGTAGGCGGTGATATAGCCGCGCACGCCGAACTCGGCGCCGCCGTTGCCGATCAGCACCTTGCCTTTGACGATGCGCGGGGCGCCGGTGATGGTGTAGCTCTTGTTGGGGTCCAGAACGGTGTCGACGCTCCACACCTCCTTGCCGGTGGCCGCATCGAGGGCGATCAGGCGCCCATCGAAGCTGCCCACGTAGACCTTGCCCTGCCACACGGCCACACCGCGGTTGACCACGTCGCAGCAGCCCTGGCTGAGTTTCTCCATGGGGATCTTGGGGTCGTACTTCCACAGCGGCTTGCCGCTGGCGGCGTCGAAGGCATACACGATGCTGAAGGCACCGGTGGTGTACATCACGCCGTCTACCACGATGGGGGTGGCTTCGGTACCGCGATCGATGTCGAGCTTCTGCGTCCAGGCCAGGCCAAGCCCGGCGACGTTCTGGTCGTTGATGCGGGTCAGCGGGCTGAAGCGTTGTTCGTCGTAGGTACGCCCGTGGGCGAGCCAGTTGGCGGCGTCCTGGTTGGCGTTGAGCAGTCGGTTGGCGTCGATGTTGCCGGGCGTGCCGGCGTGGGCGAGCGTTGACACGTAGAGCACGGCAAGCGGCATCAAGCGTTTCATTTTTTATTGTTATCCCGTTCTGGGTGGATCAATGAGTGGCGTGGCAGGCCATGACGGGATTAGAGCAAAGTCGGAGGGGGTAAAGCGCTTGCGTGTGTGCCAGGTATTTTTGTGTGCGTGCCATATTGCGGAGGCTGCTGCGTAGCCCATCGCGGGTCAAGCCCGCTCCCACAGGGATGGCGATAATCCTTGTGGGAGCGGGCTTGACCCGCGATCGAGCGCGCAGCGCTCGGCGTTACACCGGGCGCTTGAGCACCAGCGTCAGGATGTCGTAGCTGGCCACCAGCTCACCCAGCTGGTTGGTCACTTCCACATCCCACGCCACCACCCCTTGCGGCTGGCCCAGCGGGCTGGATTTGCCCTGGTCGATCTTGCGCTTGCAGGTCAGGCGCGCCTGGATGGTGTCGCCAATGCCCACCGGGCTGATGAAACGCAGGGTGTCCAGGCCATAGTTGGCCAGCACCGGCCCCTCGCCCGGCGAGACGAACAGCCCCGCCGCCGCCGACAGCACGAAGTAGCCATGCGCAATGCGCTTGCCGAACTGCGATTGCCTGGCCGCAATGTCGTCGAAGTGCATGTAGAAATGATCCCCCGACAGGCAGCCGAAGTTCACCAGGTCCGCCTCGGTCACGGTACGCCGATGGGTCAGCAGCGACTCGCCGATGCGCAGCTCTTCGAAGTGACGACGGAACGGGTGCACCTCGCTCTCGTACACCTGGGCACCGCGCACATACTCGCCGGTCACCGCCATCAGCATGCTCGGCGAACCCTGCACTGCCGCACGCTGCAGGTAGTGCTTGACCGCCCGCAGCCCGCCCAGCTCTTCGCCGCCACCGGCACGCCCAGGGCCGCCGTGCTTGAGCTGCGGCAAGGGCGAACCGTGCCCGGTGGACTCCGCCGCCGCCTCGCTGTCGAGGATCAGCAACCGACCGTGCCAGGCCGCAGCCACCGGAATGGCCTTGGCTGCCACCTCGCGGTCGGCGGTCACCAGGCTGGCCACCAGGCTGCCCTTGCCGCGCGCGGCCAGCGCCAGCGCTTCGTCCAGGTCGTGGTAGGCCATCAGCGTGCTCACCGGGCCGAAGGCCTCGATGTCGTGGGCACCGCCGTCGGCATGCGGGTCGCGTGCCTGCAGCAGGGTCGGCGCAAAGAACGCCCCTTCGCTCACGCCCTCGCCCCGTGGCTCGAAACCATCGCTGGCGCCGAACAGCTGGTCGCAGCTCTGCAGCAGGCTGCGCACCCGCTCGCCCACGTCGCGCTGCTGGTCATGGGAGGCCAGCGCGCCCATGCGCACGCCCTCAACCGACGGGTCGCCCACCACTACCTTGCTCAGGCGCTCGCGCAGGCGCGTGGCCACGGCGTCCAGGTGCTTGGCCGGCACGATGGCGCGGCGGATGGCGGTGCACTTCTGCCCCGCCTTGGTGGTCATCTCGCGTACCACTTCCTTGATGTACAGGTCGAACTCGGCATCGTCCGGCTTCACGTCCGGGCCCAGGATCGCGCAGTTGAGCGAGTCGGCCTCGGCGGTGAACGGCACCGAGTGGCGGATCAGGTTCGGGGTCACCCGCAGCTTGGCCGCGGTGTCGGCAGAACCGGTGAAGGTCACCACGTCCTGGCCTTGCAGGCGGTCGAGCAGGTCGCCGGTGCTGCCCACCACCAGTTGCAGGCTGCCGGCCGGCAGCAGGCCGGACTCATCCATCAGGCGCACCACCGCTTCGGTCAGGTAGCTGGTGGAGGTGGCCGGCTTGACGATGCACGGCATGCCGGCCAGAAAGGTCGGCGCGAACTTTTCAAGCACGCCCCAGATCGGGAAGTTGAACGCGTTGATGTGCACCGCAAGCCCCGCACGCGGCACCAGGATGTGGCTGCCGGCGAAGGTGCCCTGCTTGCCCAGCGGGATGGCCGGGCCTTCGTGCAGCAGGTTGCCCGAGGGCAGTTCGCGGCTGCCGATGCCGGCATAGGCGAACAGCGTGGCGTTGCCGCCCTCGATGTCGATCCAGCTGTCGGCGCGGGTAGCGCCGCTGTGGTGGGACAGTGCGTAGAGCTGTTCATTGCGCTCGGCCAGGTACAGCGCCAGGGCCTTGAGCCGCGCGGCACGCTGCTGGAAGTCCATCGCCATCAGGCTGCGCAGGCCCTCACGGCGCGCATGCTCGATGGCTTCGGCAAAGTCGGGCCGCTCTTCATGGCTGTACGCCAATACGTGCCCGTCCAGGGCGCTGCGCAGCGGCTGCGCGCCATGCTGGCCGAGCCAGCGGCCGGCGATGAAGCTTTGCAAGGTTGGGGCAACAGACATGAGGTGTCCTCCGGTTCTTTTAAGGGGCGCGCTTACCACAGCGCCAGGGTGTAGCCGATGATCAGGCGGTTCTCGTCCAGGCTGTTGGTCAAGCCGTTGCCTGAGCGGAAGGTGACGTTGCGCCAGCGCAGGCTGACGTTCTTCAACGGGCCGCTCTGCACCACGTAGGTGATGTCGGTGTCGCGTTCGCGCTCGCGGCCGTTGTCCACGGTCGCGGTCCTGGCATGACGCCCGTCGGTGTAGCGGGTCATGAAGCTCAGGCCCGGAATGCCCAGGGCGACGAAGTCGTAGTCGTAGCGCAGTTGCCAGGAGTCGAGCCCGGCGCGGGTGTAGGTGTTGTAGGTCACCAGGTTGACGGTGTACGGGTCGCCGCCGTTGAGGAACGGGAAGGCGCTGTCGCCCGACATCTGCTGGAAGGTGGCACTGACCTTGTGCGCGCCGCTGGCCAGGGTGAACATGCCGTTGAAGTTGCGGTTGTCGATGCGCCCTGCCCGCTCGGCGCCGTCGCCACGGCTGTCGAAATAGCGCAGGTCGCTGCGCAGGCTCAGGCCCTCGCCCAGCGGCTGGGTGTGCACCAGGCCGACGAACTGCTGACGGTAGATCTGGTCGAGCTTGGCGTAGTAGTAGGTCAGGTTCAGTTGCGGGGTGAAGGCATAGGTGCCGCCACCAAAATCGAAGCGGTCGCTGCTGGCCGCGCCGTAGCCGATGTCGTCGCGGCTGGAGGAATCGCGCAGGTTGGCCTTGGTCAGCCGCCCGGCGTTGAACGTCAGGCCGTCGATCTCCTGGCTGGTCAGCAGGCCGCCCTGAAAGCTTGCGGCCAGCAGGCGGGTGTCGTTGTACACCACCACCGGCAGGATCGGCTGCAAGGTACCCAGGCGCAGCACGCTCTTTGAGGCGCGCAGCTTGGCGGTCAGGCCCAGCTCGCTGTAGTCGTCGGCCGGTTCCAGGCTGTCTGGCCCGAACGGCAGCAGCCCGGTGCCGCGCCGATCACGGCTGGAGTCGAGCTTGATGCCCAGTTGCCCCATGGCGTCGACGCCTACCCCGATCGGGCCATCGGTGAAGCCGGACTCGAACTTCACGGTAAAGCCCTGGGCCCACTCCTCGGCCTTGGATTGCGGCGCGTTGCTCTGGCGAAAATCGCGGTTGATGTAGTGGTTGCGCAACTCGACCTTGGCATGGCTGTCGTCGATGAAGTCGGCCAGGGCCGGCGCGGCGACCAGGGGCAAGGCAAAGCCGGCCAGCAGCGAAGCCGGCATGAAGCGAATGTGGTTCATTATTTTTATACCCGACAATCGTTTTGGTTTATTAGTGTTTGCTTGCGCCTGCGGCACCGATGCCGGTCATCGAGCGGATGAACTGCGCCAGGTAGCGGCCGCGTTCCTGCGCTGCCCGCTCCGAGGTGTCGGTGACCGAGAACACCCAGGCGCCCAGGAACGCCAGGCTCATGGAGAACAGCGCCGGGTTGCTGTAGGGGAACAGCGCCGTTTCGTTGTGCAGCACGTTGACCCACACCGCCGGGCTGAGCACCAGCAGCACGATGGCCGAGACCAGCCCGCTCATGCTGCCGATCACCGCGCCACGGGTGGTCAGGCCCTTCCAGTACATCGAGAGGAACAGCACCGGGAAATTCACCGAGGCGGCAATCGCCAGCACCAGCCCGGACAGGAACGCGATGTTCTGCGACTCGAACATCAGGCCCAGGATGATCGCCAGCACGCCGATGGCCAGGGTGGCGATGCGCGACACGCGCATCTCTTGCTTCTCGGTGGCCTGGCCCTTGCGGATCACGCAGGCGTACAGGTCGTGGGACACCGCCGAGGCGCCGGACAACGCCAGCCCGGCCACCACCGCCAGGATGGTGGCGAAGGCCACGGCCGAGATGAAGCCCAGGAACAGGTTGCCGCCCACGGCCTGGGCCAGGTGCACGGCGATCATGTTGCCGCCGCCGATGATCGCGCCGTTGACGTCGCGGTAGCTTGCGTCGGTGCCGACCATCACGATGGCGCCGAAGCCCACCATGATCAGCAGCAGGTAGAAGTAGCCGATGAAGCCGGTGGCGTAGAACACGCTCTTGCGCGCTTGCTTGGCGTCACTCACGGTGAAGAAGCGCATCAGGATATGCGGCAGCCCGGCGGTGCCGAACATCATGCCCAGGCCCAGGGAAATCGCGTCGATGGGGTTGGACAGCAGCCCGCCCGGGGCCATGATCGCGGTGCCCTTGGCGTGCACCTCGGTGGCGGCGCTGAACATCGCCTCGGTGCTGAAACCAAAGTGCTTGAGCACCATGAACGCCATGAAGCTGGTGCCCGAGAGCAGCAGCACGGCCTTGATGATCTGTACCCAGGTGGTGGCGAGCATGCCGCCGAAGGTCACGTAGAACACCATCAGCACGCCCACCAGCATCACCGCATACAGGTAGCTGATGCCGAACAGCAGCTCGATCAGCTTGCCGGCGCCGACCATCTGCGCCACCAGGTACATCAGTGCCACGGTCAGGGTGCCCAGGGCCGAGGTCAGGCGTACCGGGGTCTGGTCCAGGCGGTACGACACCACGTCGGCGAAGGTGTACTTGCCCAGGTTGCGCAGGCGCTCGGCAATCAGGAACAGGATGATCGGCCAGCCGGCCAGCACGCCCAGGGCGTACAGCAGGCCATCGTAGCCGTTGAGGAACATCATCGCGGAAATGCCCAGGAACGAGGCGGCGCTGATCATGTCGCCGGCGATGGCCAGGCCGTTCTGAAAGCCGGTGAGGCCGCCGCCTGCGGTGTAGAAGTCACTGGCCGAGCGGGTGCGCTGTGCGGCCCAGCGGGTGATGCCCAGGGTGAACACGACGAACAGCAGGAACATGCTGATGGCTGTCCAGTTCATTTCGCGCACTCCTGGCGGACCTTGTCGTTGAGCGGGTCGAGCACGTTGTTGGCGCGGTACACGTAGATCCCGGTGAGGCCGAAGGACACCAGCACCACCAGCACGCCGACCAGCATGCCGACGGTGGTCACGCCGCCGCTGAGCGATTGCCCCAGGGTGCTGGGGGAGAACGCCACCAGCAGCACGAAGCCGTAGTAGATGACCAGCATGGCCAGGGTCAGCGACCAGTTCAGGCGCTGCTTGCGCCGTACCAGTTGCTTGAAGTCGGGGTGCTTGCAGATGCTGTCGATGTCTTCGGGGGTCATTGGGGCGCTCTCTTGGTGTTGTTGTTTTAGTTTTCAGGGCACACAGGTGTTGCGGTGTTCAGGCGGGCCTCATCGCCGTGTAGGAGCCGGCCTTGCCGGCGATGGGACCGACGCGTTATCAGACCTGATCGAAGTCCAGCACCACCCTGTCGCTGACCGGGTACGTCTGGCACGACAGCACATACCCCGCCGCCACTTCGTAGTCCTCCAGGGCGTGGTTGCTGTCCATCTCCACCTCCCCTTCGATGACCTTGCACTTGCAGGTCGAGCACACCCCGGCCTTGCACGAGTACGGCAGCTCGGCGCCGATGGCATTGCCGGCATCCAGCACGCTGACGGTGTTGCGCGGCAGGTCGAAGGCCAGCGCCCGACCGTCGCTGATCACGGTGATCTGGCTGACGGCGGCGTCCAGCTGGCGTGCCGCCTCGCGGGCTTCACGCTTGCGTTCGTCGCCCGCCGCTGCAAACAGCTCGAAATGGATCTTCTCCCCCGCCATGCCATTGGCCTTGAGGCTGTCGCGCACGGTCTCGGTCATCGCCTGCGGGCCGCAGATGAAGGCGGCGTCCAGCGCCCTGGGGTCGAGCCAGCGCGAGAACAGCTGACCGCACTTGTCGGCGTCGATGCGCCCGTTGTACAGGTCCACGTCCTGCTGCTCGCGGCTGAACACGAAGATCAGGTTCAGGCGTTGCAGGTAGCGGTTCTTCAGGTCTTCGAGCTTGTCGCGAAACAGCGCGCCGGAGCTTGAGCGGTTGCCGTAGAGCAAAGTGAAGCGGCTGTCGGGTTCGCGCTCCAGGGTGGTCTTGATGATCGACAGGATCGGCGTGATGCCGCTGCCCGCCGCCACCGCCAGGTAGTTGCCGCGACGGGTCGGGTCCAGTGGCACGTGGAAGCTGCCCGAAGGCGGCATCACTTCGAGGCTGTGGCCGACCTTGAGCACCTCGTTGGCAAACGCCGAGAAGCGCCCGCCGGCCACGCGCTTGATCGCCACGCGCAGCTCGCCGTCTTCCACGCCGCTGCAGATCGAGTACGAACGGCGCACTTCCTCGTCGTCCAGTTGCGTGCGCATCACCAGGTACTGGCCCTGGGTGAAACGGAAATCGTCCTGCAGGTGCGCCGGCACTTCGAAGGCAATCGACACCGCATCGCGGGTCTCGGCGCGCACATCCTTGATGGTCAGGCTGTGAAATTGACTCATGCTGTTCTCCCGCTGCACGGCGCCAGCGCGCTCAGATGCATTTGAAATAGTCGAAAGGTTCCAGGCACTCGCGGCACCGGTACAGGGCCTTGCAGGCCGTGGAGCCGAACTGGCTGAGCAGCTCGGTGTGGCTGCTGGCGCACACCGGGCACAGCACCTGCGGGCTCTCGCCCAGCAGGCTGCGCTTGCTGGCACTGCCCACGGGCGGCGCGATGCCATAGGCACGCAGGCGCTCGCGCCCCTGCTCGGTGATCCAGTCGGTGCTCCAGGCCGGCGTCAGGCGCCGCTCCAGGCACGGCGCGGCGAACCCGGCCTGCTCCAGCGCCTGGCGGATATCGCCCTCGATCACCTCGGTGGCCGGGCAGCCCGAATAGGTCGGCGTGACCACAAGGTGCAGGTGGCCGGCCTGCCAGTGCAGGTCGCGCACTATCCCGAGGTCGACCACGCTGACCACCGGCACTTCCGGGTCCATCACCTGCTCCAGCACCGTCCAGGCGTGGCTCAGGTCATCGGCCCGCAGTGCCCGCGCACCGTGGTCGCTGGCGATCAGCTCACCAGGTTGCATCGGGGTAGGCCCGTGGCAAAAACTGCATTTCGGCCAGCAGGATGCCCAGGTGCTCGGTGTGCATGCCGGTACGTCCGCTGAGGTAGAAGTGGCTGGCCGCAGGCGGCAGCGGCAGTTCGACCGAGGCGAAGGTGGCCTCGACCTGGTGCAGCCAGGCCGCGCCGACCTGCGCCGGGTCGACGCCGATGCCCGCTGCGGCCAGGCGGGTTTCAGCCTCGCTGCCGCTGGCCAGCTCCACGGTGAAGCGCCACACCTGCGCGATGGCCGCGAGCATGCGCCGGCGACTTTCGTCGGTGCCGCCACCCAGGCGCTGCACCCATTCACTGGAGCGACGCAGGTGGTAGGTGACCTCCTTGAGCGCCTTGGCGGCGATGCCGGCGATGCGCAGGTCGGTGGAGTCGCACAGGCCCTTGAGCACCTGCAGGTGCCAGGCGTCGAACAGGAACTGCTTGGCCATGGTCACGGCGAAATCGCCGTTGGGCTGCTCCACCAGCAGCAGGTTGCGGTAGGCGCGCTCGTCGCGGCGAAACGCCAGGTCGTCGGCATCGCGGCCGTCGGCCAGCAGCTCGGCGGCGTAGTCCAGCCAGTTGCGCGCCTGGCCCACCAGGTCCAGGCCGACGTTCATCAGCGCCAGCTCTTCCTCGATGGCCGGCGCCTTGCCGCACCACTCGCACAGGCGCTGGCCCTGGATCAGGGCGCTGTCGCCCAGCAGCAGCAGGTAATGGATCAGATCGTCTTGGGTGCTGTTCATGGTCGACCTCACATGTGTCCGACTTCGTCGGGCAGCTCGTAGAAGCTGGCGTGCCGGTAGACCTTGTCGTCGGCCGGGTCGAACAGCGGGTCCTTCTCGTCCGGCGAGGAGGCCACGATCAGCGCCGAGGGCACCACCCACAGGCTTACGCCTTCGCTGCGGCGGGTGTACAGCTCGCGGGCGTTCTCGATGGCCATGGCGTCGTCGGCGGCATGCACGCTGCCCACATGCTTGTGGTTCAGGCCGTGCTTGCTGCGCACGAACACTTCGTAGAGGGTCCAGACAGACATCGTGTATCTCCCATCAGTCGCCGGTTCAGGCGGCGTTCTTGTTCTGTTGTTTGCGGGCGTAGGCGACGGCGGCTTCACGCACCCAGGCGCCGCTTTCGATGGCATTGCGCCGGGTGGCCAGGCGTTCCTGGTTGCACGGGCCGTTGCCCTTGAGCACGTCGAAGAATTCCTGCCACTGGATGGCGCCGAAATCGTAGTGGCCGCGCTCGGCGTTCCACTTCAGGTCGGGGTCGGGGGCGGTGCAGCCCAGCAGTTCGAGCTGCGGGATGGTCTGGTCGACGAAGCGCTGGCGCAGTTCGTCGTTGCTCTGGCGCTTGATCTTCCAGGCCATCGACTGCGCGCTGTTGGGCGAGTTGTCGTCGCTGGGGCCGAACATCATCAGCGCCGGCCACCACAGGCGGTTGATCGCGTCCTGCACCATGTCCTTCTGGGCCTGGGTGCCGTGGCGCATCATGGTCAGCAGAATCTCGTAGCCCTGGCGCTGGTGAAAGCTCTCTTCCTTGCAGATGCGCACCATGGCCCGTGCGTAGGGGCCGTAGGAGGTGCGCTGCAGCACCACCTGGTTGACGATGGCCGCGCCATCCACCAGCCAGCCCACCGCGCCCATGTCGGCCCAGTTGAGGGTCGGGTAGTTGAAGATGCTGGAGTACTTGGCCTTGCCGCTGTGCAGCTTGGCGATCTCTTCGTCGCGATCGGCACCCAGGGTTTCCATGGCGCTGTACAGGTACAGGCCGTGGCCGGCTTCGTCCTGGATCTTGGCCATCAGCTGCAGCTTGCGCTTGAGGGTCGGGGCACGGGTGACCCAGTTGCCCTCGGGCAGCATGCCGACGATCTCGGAGTGGGCGTGCTGGGAAATCTGGCGGATGAGGGTCTGACGGTAGGCGTCGGGCATCCAGTTCTTGGCTTCGATCTTGATTTCGGCGTCGATCTTTTCCTGGAAGGCACGTTCCTGGGGCGACATCTCGTCCAGGGACTTGATGCGTTTGACGCCGGTTTCGACAAGCTGTGCGTACATGTTCGGGCTCCCGCCTCAAGGCTGGTTGGGCATGGGAGTATTTATAAGCGATACACAATTCAATATCAAACAGCTTTTTAGTGTATCTAATGTTTTTTTGTATCGCTTTGCTCTGAAAGCGGACCGCTACGCGCTCCATCGCGGGTCAAGCCCGCTCCCACAGGAACACGCTTTACCCAAGAACAAAAAAAAGCCCCGACCAGGTCGGGGCTTCGGCAGCCATCAGCTATCAGCTGGCCAGACGCTTGTCGTACACATGACAGGCCTTGCCTTCCGAACGTTTCAGCGTGCCCAACGGCTGCAGCACGATGCGCGTGCTGATGCCGATGTAGGTCTTGATCTGCTTGCCCAGCTCGGCGGTCAGCAGCCTGCGCTGGGCCTCGTCGTAGTGCTGGCATTCGGCACGCAGCTCCACGTGCACATCCACCGTGTCGAGATTTCCATCACGATACAGATAAATCTCATAGCACTCTGAAAACTGTTTTATTTTCAGAACCTGTTCCTCGACCTGGGTCGGGAACACGTTGACCCCACGCACGATGAGCATGTCGTCGCTGCGCCCGGTGATCTTGTCGATGCGCCGCATTGGCCGCGCGGTGCCGGGCAACAGGCGCGTCAGGTCGCGGGTGCGGTAGCGGATCATCGGCAGCGCCTCCTTGCTCAGCGAGGTGAACACCAGCTCGCCCATCTGCCCGTCGGGCAGCACCGCACCGGTCACCGGGTCGATGATTTCGGGGTAGAAGTGGTCTTCCCAGAGGGTCGGCCCGTCCTTGGTCTCGGCGCACTCCATGGCCACGCCCGGGCCCATGATTTCCGACAGCCCGTAGATATCCAGCGCAGTGATGCCCATGCGCTGCTCGATGGAGCGACGCAGCTCGTCGGTCCACGGCTCGGCACCGAAGATCCCCAGGCGCAGCGCCAGCTTGTGCGGGTCCAGCCCCTGGCGCTCGATCTCGTCGGCCAGGTTGAGCATGTACGAGGGCGTGACCATGATGATGTCCGGCTGAAAGTCGTTGATCAGCTGCACCTGCTTCTCGGTCTGCCCGCCCGACATCGGGATCACCGTGCAGCCCAGGCGTTCGGCGCCGTAATGCGCGCCCAGCCCGCCGGTGAACAGCCCGTAGCCATACGACACATGCACCTTGTCGCCCTTGCGCCCGCCCGCGGCGCGGATCGAGCGCGCCACCACGTTGGCCCAGGTGTCGATATCGTTCTGCGTGTAGCCCACCACCGTCGGCTTGCCGGTGGTGCCGCTGGAGGCGTGCACCCGCACCACGTCATGCATGGGCACGGCGAACATGCCGTAGGGGTAGTTGTCGCGCAGGTCGGTCTTGGTGGTGAACGGGAATCGGGCCAGGTCGTCCAGCGAACGCACCTCGTCGGGGTGCACCCCCAACTGGTCGAAGCGCTGGCGGTACAGCGGCACGTTCTGGTAGGCGTGGGACAGGCTCCAGCGCAGGCGGTCAAGCTGGTGCTGGCGCAGTTCATCGATGCTGGCGGTCTCCAGCGGGTCGAGTACAGCAGTGTTCAAGGCGGCCATGTTCATGTGTTCACTCTGATTCTTTTTATGGTTCAGCCCCTGACGGGCCCGAGTGTGGGAGCTGCACGGCTCCCGCTGTGTTGCCGGCTCAGGTTCGTTCGATGATCATCGCGATACCCTGCCCCACGCCGATGCACATCGTGCACAGCGCGTACCGCCCGCCGCGCTGCTCCAGTTCCACCAGTGCGGTGGTCACCAGGCGAGCGCCGCTCATGCCCAGCGGATGCCCCAGGGCGATGGCGCCGCCATTGGGGTTGACCCGCGGGTCGTCGTCAGCCAGCCCGAGCTCGCGCAGCACCGCCAGGCCCTGCGCGGCGAAGGCTTCGTTCAGCTCGATGACATCCATGTCGGCCAGGTTCAGGTTGGCCAGTTCCAGTACCTTGCGCGTGGCCGGCACCGGGCCGATGCCCATGATGCGCGGCTCGACGCCAGCCGTGGCCATCGCCACCACCCGCCCCCGGGCCTTGAGCCCGAAGCGCGCAGCCTGTGCCGGGCTTGCCAGCAGCAGCGCACAGGCACCGTCGTTGACCCCCGAGGCATTGCCCGCCGTGACACTGCCGCCCTCGCGAAACGGCGTACCCAGGCGTTGCAGCATCTGCAGCGTGGTGTCGCCACGCGGGTGTTCGTCGTGCTCGACGCGCCTGGGCTCGCCCTTGCGCTGGGCAATCGACACCGGCACGATCTCCTGCGCCAGGCGCCCGCTGGCCTGGGCAGCCGCCGCACGTTGCTGGCTGCGCAGGGCGAAGGCGTCCTGGTCGGCACGGGAAATGCCGAACTGTGCGGCGACGTTTTCGGCAGTCTCCGGCATCGAGTCGATACCATACGCCTTTTCCATCGCGGCGTTGACGAAGCGCCAGCCAATGGTGGTGTCGTACAGTTGCGCCTGGCGCGAGAAGGCCTGTTCGGCCTTGCCCATCACCAGCGGTGCGCGCGACATCGACTCTACCCCGCCCACCAGCAGCAGGCCGGCTTCGCCACTGCGGATCGAGCGTGCGCCCAGGCCGATGGCGTCCATGCCCGAGCCGCACAGGCGGTTGACCGTGGTGCCCGGCACTTCCATCGGCAGGCCGGCCAGCAGCGCCGACATGCGCGCCACGTTGCGATTGTCTTCGCCGGCCTGGTTGGCGCAGCCGAACAGCACGTCGTCCACCTGCGACCAGTCCACCTGCGGGTGGCGCGCCATCAGCGCACGCAGCGGCACCGCGCCCAGGTCG
The DNA here is from genome assembly GCF_002018915.1 of Pseudomonas sp. MF6396. Taxonomy (NCBI): domain Bacteria; kingdom Pseudomonadati; phylum Pseudomonadota; class Gammaproteobacteria; order Pseudomonadales; family Pseudomonadaceae; genus Pseudomonas; species Pseudomonas sp. MF6396. The sequence continues at coordinate 196,453 of NZ_MVOK01000007.1, forward strand.
TCGGCACGTACCGTGCTCAGCGCGCCGGCATAGCGCCCGATGGGGGTGCGCACGGCGTCGATGATAAGGGCGTCATTCATCTGCGGTCTCCTGGGCAAGCACTGTGCCTTGCACCTTGTAAGATTTGCCATGGAACAGCGCGATCAGCTGCCCGTTCTGGTTTTCCACACGCACGTCGTAGTTGCCGGTGCGTCCACCACGGCTCTGCTCGACGCAACTTGCATTGAGCGTGTCGCCCATCAGTGCCGGGGCGATGTAGTCGATGCTGCAGCCCAGGCCGATGGTGACCTGGTTGTAGGTGTTGCAGGCCACGGCAAACGCCGAGTCGGCCAGGGTGAAGATGTAGCCGCCATGGCAGGTGCCATGGCCCTGGATCATGTCGGCGCGCACCGGCATGCTCAGGCGCGCCCTGCCCGGCGCGACGCTCAGCAGTTGCATGCCCAGCGCGAGGCTGGCGCGGTCACGGGCGAGCATGGCCTGGGCACATTGGCTGGCAAGCTCGGTGGCGTTCAGGTCAGTCATGCAATGCCCTCCCCTCGGCGACCGTGCGCCGCAGCAGCAGTGATGGCCGGTAGCGGCTTTCGCCGTAGGCGGCCTGCAGATTGTCGAGTACCGCCAGCACCTGCGTCGGGCCGATGGCGTCTGCCCAGGCCAGCGGGCCTTGGGGGTAGTTCACGCCCTTGCGCATGGCCAGGTCGACATCCGCCGCCGTGGCCACGCCCTGCAGCACCGCGTCGGCGGCTTCGTTGGCAAGCATGGCCACGGTGCGCATCACCAGCAGCCCCGGCACGTCGGCCAGCGGGCTGACCACCAGGCCCGCGGCCTGCAGCAAGGCCACAGCCTGGTCGCGGGCAGCGGGGGTGGTGTCGGCGGACCAGCTGATGCCGATGCGCCCGGCGGTGGCGTAGTCCAGCGCCAGGTCGAACAGCACGAGGTTGTGCAAGCCTTCGTCGCGGGCGCGCTGGCTGGCCAGGCGACCGTCGGTCAGGGCTAGCACGGCGTCGCCCACGCGTATGACTGCGCGCCCGCATCGCGGGTCAAGCCCGCTCCCACAACGACCGGTGGGCGCGGGCTCGACCCGCGCCACCTTCTTGATGCCGTGCGCCTCGATACGCGCCAGCAAGCCCTGCGCAATGCCCAGGTCGCCTTCGACTTCGCAGGCCTCGATGCGCAAACCACTGCGCAGCTCGCTGACCACCGGGCGCGCGGCCGAGGGCCCATAGTCATAGAACCCCTGCCCACTCTTGCGCCCCAGCCGGCCGGCATCCACCAGCGCCGCCTGGATCAGCGACGGCTGGAAGCGCATGTCGCCGTAATAGGCATCGAACACCGAACAGGTGACCGCGTAGTTGACGTCATGCCCGATCAGGTCGGTCAGCTCGAACGCGCCCATGCGAAAACCGCCGGCCTCGCGCATCAGCGCATCCAGCGTGGCGCACTCGGCCGCACCCTCCTGCAACAGACGCAGGCTTTCGGCATAGAACGGGCGCGCCACGCGGTTGACGATGAAGCCCGGGCTGGAGCTGGCATGCACCGGCGCCTTGCCCCAGGCCCTGGCCGTTGCATACAGGCTGGCCGCTACCTGCGGCGCCGTGGCCAGCCCCGAGACGATCTCGACCAGCGCCATGACCGGCGCAGGGTTGAAGAAGTGCACGCCCACGAACCGCTCGGGCCGCGCCAGGCCGGCCGCGATGCGGGTGATCGACAGCGACGAGGTGTTGCTGGCCAGCACGCAGTCGGCCGTGCAGATTGCTTCCAGGCGAGCGAACAGCTCACGCTTGGCGTCGAGGTTCTCGACGATGGCCTCGATCACCAGCCCCGCATCCGCCAGCTCGTCGAGCGCCTGCACCGCGTGCAGGCGCGCCAAAGTGGCCTCGCGCTGCGCGGGGTCGAGCTTGCCCTTCTCCACCCGCTTGCCCAGTTGCACACCCAGCCCCTCGATGGCCGCGCTCGCCGCCCCCGGGCGGCTGTCGTGCAGCAGCACCGGATGCCCGGCCTGCGCCGCCACCTGGGCAATGCCGGCGCCCATGGCCCCGGCACCGATCACCGCCACCACAACGCTTGTGTCCAGTGCGCTCATGCTCAGCACCCCTTGAACACGGGGGCGCGCTTGGCCATGAAGGCGGCCACGCCCTCGCGGTAGTCCTCGCTGCGCCCGGCCAGGCGTTGCAGGTCGCGCTCCAGGTCCAGTTGCTGGTCAAGGCTGTTGTCCAGGCTGGCATTGAGCCCGCGCTTGATCAGTGCCAGGCCCGAGGTGGGCTGTGTCGCCAGCTGTCGCGCCAGGCCCAGGGCCTCGTCGCGCAGGGCCTCGTCGTCGACGCAGCGGTAGATCAGCCCCCACTGCTCGGCCTGCTCGGCCGACAGCTTGTTGCCCAGCAGCGCCAGGGCCTTGGCCCGCGCCACGCCGACCAGCCGCGGCAGGAACCAGGTACCGCCCGAGTCGGGCACCAGGCCGAGTTTGCAGAACGCCTGGATGAAGCTGGCCGACCGCGCCGCCAGCACCAGGTCGCAGGCCAGCGGGATGTTCGCCCCGGCGCCGGCGGCCACGCCGTTGACCGCGCAGATCACCGGCAGCGGTAAATCGCGCAGGGCGCGAATCAGCGGGTTGTAGAATTTTTCGATGGACTCGCCCAGGTCGGGCATCTGCGCACCGGGCGCAACGTTGCGGTCGGACAGGTCCTGCCCGGCACAGAAGCCGCGCCCTTCACCGGTAAGCAGCAGCACACGCACCTGGGCATTGGCGCGTACCTGCTTGAGCGCCTCCTTCACTTCGGCGTGCATCTGCGCGTTGAAGCTGTTGAGTTGCTCGGGACGGTTCAGGCGCAGAAAGGCCACGCCGTCGTCTATGTCGAAAAGAATGTGCTCGAAGGTCATGACCAGTACCGCTCGCAAGGTTGAAGTAAAAGGGGCCGGCGCACTCAGCGGCCGGTGAACACCGGTGCGCGTTTTTCGCGAAAGGCACTGATGCCCTCGCGCCGGTCATCGGTGGCGGCCAGCACAGTGAAGGCGTGGCGCTCGAAACGCAGGCCGCTGGCAAGGTCGGTATCCATGGCCTTGAGCAGCGATTCCTTGGCCAGGCGCACGGCCAGCGGGGCCTTGCGCGCGATGGCCTGGGCGATCTGCACGGCGCGCTCGACGGTGAATTCGGGTTGGGTGATTTCGCTGACCAGGCCGGCCTGTTGCGCGGTGCGCGCATCGATGGGCTCGCCGGTGAGCACCATCTGCATGGCCATGGACTTGCCCACCGCGCGCAGCAGACGCTGGGTACCGCCGGCGCCAGGCATGATGCCCAGGTTGATTTCCGGCTGGCCGAAGCGCGCATCCACGCCCGCCACGATGATGTCGGCGTGCATCGCCAGCTCGCAGCCACCGCCCAGGGCAAAGCCGTTGACGGCCGCCACCAGGGGCTTGCTGAAGCGGCTGATCTGCTGCCAACAGGCAACACGCGGGTCGTTGAGGATGCCCACCGCATCGCGCTCGGCCATCTCGTTGATGTCGGCGCCGGCGGCAAACGCCTTGCGGCTGCCGGTGAGCACCACGGCGCGGCAGCTGTCGTCACGCTCCAGGCGCTCGAGTTCGGCTGCCAGCTCGCCGAGCAGGCGGGTATTGAGGGCATTGAGCACCTCGGGGCGGTGCAGCGTCACCAGGCAGATGCCGGCGTGGGAGTTATCAAGCAACAGGGTGTCAGGCATGACGGTCACCGCACGGGCCAGTCGAGGCTGGCTGTTATTGTTGGGTCGAGGCCGATTGCGGCAGAGTATAGCCACAATACGATACACAAAATCAACTTTACTATGACTTGACTGTGTCTGTTTGTTTTCCATGCGTGCCAAACAAACCCTGCAAACACTGTGCTTATCGCGAGAACAGCGCCAAGAAGCGATACATAGAAGCATTGCAAACAAGTAACAATACGTTATATTCGCTGTCATCCCGATCCACAGGAAACCGACATGACCTGCTACAGCCTTGGCGGCATCACCCCGGTCATCGACCCCAGCGCCTACGTGCACCCCTCGGCGGTGCTGATTGGCGACGTGATCGTCGGCCCCGACTGCTATGTAGGCCCGCTGGCCAGCCTGCGCGGCGATTTCGGACGCATCATTCTCGAACAGGGCGCCAACCTGCAGGACACCTGCGTGATGCACGGCTTCCCCGACAGCGACACGGTGATCGAGCGTAACGGGCACGTGGGCCACGGCGCCGTGCTGCACGGTTGCCGCATCGGTGCCGATGCGCTGGTGGGCATGAACGCGGTGGTCATGGACGGCGCCGTGATCGGTGCCTGCTCGATCGTCGGCGCCACCGCCTTCGTCAAGGCCGGCTTCGACTGCCCGCCCCGCTCGCTGGTGGTGGGCTCGCCGGCCCAGGTAAAACGCAGCCTGAGCGACGCTGAAGTGCACTGGAAGCAGGGCGGCACGGGCGAGTACCACGCACTGACCCGGCGCTGCCTGGAGCAGATGGTGGAATGCAGCCCCTTGAGCCAACCCGAACAGGACCGCAGACGTGTCAGCGACAGTACGTTCCGCCCGAAAAACCACACGGCCTGAAGTGCCGGCGGCAACGCTGGCCTTGAAGGACAAACGGCAGTTATATTCCGGGGTTTCACCCAGCGGATCCTCCATGTCGTCGCTCGCGCCCCTCAATCAGCTCGTCACCCGTTTCCAGGAACAGATCCCGATCCGTGCCAGTTCGCTGATCGTCACCCTGTATGGCGATGCCATCGAACCCCACGGCGGCACCGTGTGGCTGGGCAGCCTGATCCAGTTGCTCGAGCCCTTCGGCATCAACGAGCGGCTGATCCGCACCTCGATGTTCCGCCTGACCAAGGAAGGCTGGCTGACCGCCGAAAAGGTCGGCCGGCGCAGCTACTACAGCCTCACCGGTGCCGGGCGGCGGCGTTTCGACAAGGCCTTCAAGCGGGTGTACAGCTCGGTGGTGCCGCAGTGGGATGGCTCCTGGCACCTGGCGATGCTCACCCAGCTGTCTGCCGACAAGCGCAAGCAGGTGCGCGAAGAGCTCGAATGGCAAGGCTTTGGCGCCATCTCGCCGGTGGTGCTGGCCAGCCCGCGGGCCGACCGCACCGACATCAACGCCACCCTGCTGGACCTGGACGCGCTGGAAGACACCATCCTGTTCGAGACCACCGGCCAGGACGTGATGGCCTCCCGCGCCTTGCGTGCCCAGGTGCGCGAAAGCTGGCGTATCGAGGAGCTGGGGGCGCAGTACAGCGAGTTCATCCAGCTGTTTCGCCCGGTGTGGCAGGCGCTGCGCGAGCAGGACAGCCTGCAGCCGATGGACTGCTTCATGGTGCGCCTGCTGCTGATTCACGAGTACCGCAAGCTGCTGCTGCGCGACCCGCACCTGCCCGACGAACTGCTGCCGGGCGACTGGGAGGGCCGCGCCGCACGCCAGCTGTGCCGCAACCTGTATCGACTGACCTGTGCCCCGGCCGAACAGTGGCTGAGCAGTGCGATGGAAACCGCAGACGGCCCGCTGCCCGATGCCAGCGAAAACTTCTACCGGCGCTTCGGCGGGCTGCGCTAACCTGCAGCGCGTGCCCCCAGCCATCACATGCACCCTAACAACAATGCCAGGTGTGAGGTGTGACCCATGAATACCGCTACTGCCCAGCAGCACTTCCAGCAATGGCTGGCCGACATCAACCATGCCTGCGGCGAGTTCGACGGTGCCGCGCTGGGGGATGCGTTCAGCGGTGAGATTCGCCCCCGCCAGCTGGGCGCCCTGCGCTTCAGTCACGTGAGCAGCTCTCACGCGCGGCTGCTGCGCACGCCGCGCGAGGTGCAGCGCAGCAGCGAACACAAGTACTTTGCGGTGTTCCAGCTCAAGGGCATGGCCAACATGGCCCAGGACGACGCCCGCGAAGTGCTGATGCCGGGGGACATCCTGCTGATCGACAGCGCACGCCCCAGCGACTTCACCTTTGGCGATGCCTCCCAGCAGATCTCGCTGATACTGCCCCACGACCGGGTCGACCAGCTGCTGCGCTTCACCCCGGTGGAGATCGGGCGCAAGATCCCGGCCGGCTCGCCGGTCGCCCTGCTCGCCCAGCAGATGCTGTTGTCCTCGACCCAGCTGGACGAGGTGAGCCTGGCCGAAAGCGAAGCGGTGATCGATGCGCTGATCAGCCTGATGCGCCCGGCACTGTGCGGCAGCGACAGCAACCCCGACCCGCATGAACGCATCTTTCGCAAAAGCCTGGCGCTGATCGAGACGCACATTGCCGACGAGGCGCTGTGCCCGGAGATGATCGCGCGCGACATCGGCGTGTCGATGCGCGGGCTGTACCGGGTGTTCGCCAAGAAGGGCCTGGTGATCGCGCAGTACATCAAGAACCGGCGCCTGGACATCTGCGCCGAAACCCTGCGCAACCCGCAGTCGACCCTCAAGCTGTCGGCGCTGGGGTACACCTGGGGCTTCTCCAACAGCAGTTACTTCACCACTGCGTTCAAGCAGCGCTTTGGCGTGTCGCCCGGCGAGTACCGCAAGCGCTACAGCTGAGCGCCTGCGGCCTGCCAGCCGCCTCAGTGGCGGATGCACACCGACTTGGTCTCGGTGAAGGCGTCCAGCCAGTCGACGCCGAAATCACGCCCGGTACCGGATTGCTTGAAGCCGCCAAACGGCATGTTGGCATCGATCAGGGTGTGGCTGTTGACCCACACGGTGCCGGCCTCGATGCGCGGGGTGAGGTCCATGGCCGACTTGAGGCTGGTGGTCCACAGGCTGGCGGTCAGACCATAGTCGCTGTCGTTGGCGCGGGCCAGCGCTTCTTCCACATCGCCCACGCGGGTCAGGCTCAGCACCGGGCCGAACACTTCGCTGCGGGTCAGGCGCAGGTTGTCGTCGGGGTTGAGGATCAATGACGGGCTGACGTAGTAGCCATTGGCATCCGGCGCGCTGGCACCGCTGATGATCTGCGCGCCCTGCTCGCGGGCATCGGCCAGGTAGGCCTGCACCGACTGCTGGTGCGCGCCGGAAGCCAGGGCGTTGATCTGCGCGCTGGGATCCAGGCCCGGGCCTACGCTCAGCCCCTTGATCGCCTGCTCGAAGTCCGCTGCCAGGCGGTCGAACAGCGGCGCCTCGACATAGATACGCGAACTGGCGGCGCACACCTGCCCCTGGTTGAGGAAGCTGCCCATCATCAGGCCTTCGATCACCTGCTGCGGATCGGCGTCGGCCAGCACGATGGCCGGGTTCTTGCCACCCAGCTCCAGTGACAGGCGCGTCCGGCGGTCGACCGCCGAACGGGCAATGTGCTTGCCGGTGGCGGTAGAGCCGGTAAAGCTGATCTTCGCCACCCGCGGGTGGCTGGTGAGGGCGCTGCCGCATACGCTGCCGCTGCCGGTGATCAGGTTGAACACGCCGTCCGGGATGCCGGCCTCGGTGGCCAGCTCGGCCATGCGCATCAAGGTCAACGGGGTGATCTCGGAGGGTTTGATGACGATCGAGCAGCCGGCCGCCAGGGCGGGCATCACCTTCCACATGCCGATCATCAGCGGGAAGTTCCACGGCACGATGCCAGCCACCACGCCGACCGGCTCCTTGCGCGTATAGGCGGTGTAGCGGGCGCCTTCAGGCACCGGGATCGACACATCCAGGGTGCGCCCGCAGATCTTGGTGGTGAGGCCGGCGGTGTAGCGCATCCAGTTCAGGGTGCTGCCGACTTCGAAGGCGCGGGCGATGTTGATCGACTTGCCTTGTTCCAGGGTTTCGAGCTGGGCCAGCTCTTCACCGTGCTGTTCGAGCAAATCGGCGTAGCGCAGCAGGATACGCTCGCGCTCGGCCGGGGCGCGGCGCGCCCACACGCCACTGACGAATGCCCGATGCGCCGATTGCACGGCCTGGTCGACATCCTCGGCGCTGGCCTCGGGGGTCACGGCAATGGGTTGGCCGTTGGCCGGGTTGAAGACGGTAAGGGTCTGGCTGGAGGTGGACGGCCGCCAGCCGCCATTGATGTACAGGCCGTGTTGGCGTCCGAGAAAACGCTGGACACTGGCTAGCAGGGGTACGGTGCCGGCAGTCATGAACACTCCTTTTGTTATGGTTGGGAACATCCCAGGAGAGTGTATGGCGCTGCTGAAGGTGGGGTGTTTCGCTGGCTGCCAGGGAGGTTGGCGGGTGTGCCAATGTGGTGGGTGGTGTGGCTGTTCGCCAGCAAGGCTGGCTCCCACAGGAGCAGGCCTTGCTGGCGAATGGGTGCGGGTCAGCGCAGGCGGGTACGGATCCGGTGGCACACGTTGAGCACCTGCTCCACCTCGCCCTCGCCCAGGTCGATCTTGCACGCCATGTTGCTGAACACCTGCGCCGCCTCGGCCTTGAGCTCACGGCCCTTGTCGGTCAGCAGCAGGTTGCGCCGGCGTCGGTCGCTGGGGTCCAGGTACACGGTGATGAACCCCGCATCCGCCAGGCGCTTGACGATTGGCGTCAACGTACCCAGGTCGAACAGGGTGAGCTCGCTCAAGGCGCTGATCGACACATCATCCTTGCCCCACAACCCGGCCATCACCAGCAGTTGCGGGTAGGTGACGCCACGGCGCTTGAGCGGTTCGGCATAGTCCCGAACCATGGCGTTGGCTGTCGAATACAGCGAGAAACACAGCATCTTGTCGAAGTCGAACGTCGGGTCAAGCATGCACACCTCCCGCGACGCGGCTGTAGTGATGCACCGCGTCGACCAGTACTGCAACCGCCTCTGGCGAAGTGGCCGGCGAAATGCCCTGCCCCAGGTTGAACACATGGCCGAAACCGGCCGCCGGTGGTCCGAACGTCTGCAGGGTGCGTCGCACCTCGCGGCGAATGCTCGCCTCGTCTGCCAGCAGCACGGCCGGGTCGAGGTTGCCCTGCAGCGCCACGCAGTTGCCCACCAGCTGGCGTGCCAGCGCCAGGTCACACGTCCAGTCCAGGCCCAGCGCATCGGCGCCGCTGTCGGCCAGCGGGCTGAGCCACTGGGCGCCACCACGGGTATGCACGATGGAGGGAATGCGCACGCCATGCTGGGTCTTGTGCAGGCGCGCCAGCACTTCACGCAGGTAATACAGGGAGAAACGCCGATAGGCAGCGTCGGCCAGCACACCGCCGAAGCTGTCCACCAGCATCACCGCCTGGGCGCCGGACTCGATCTGTGCATTGAGGTCGGCAGCCACCGCGTGACCGAGCACCTTGAGCAACCGGTGCAGCAGTTCCGGGCGACGGTAGAGCATCTTCTTGATCAACTGGCAGTCGCCCGGCGGGCCACCCTCGACCATGTAGCAGGCCAGGGTCCAGGGGCTTGCGGCAAAGCCCACCACCGGCACCTTGCCCTCCAGTTCGTGACGCACCTGGGCAAGGGTCTGGTATGTGTGCTCCAGCGCCTCGGGTTCGGGTACGCGCAGGCGCTCGATGGCCGCCTCGTCACGCAAGGGGTGACGAAAGCGCGGGCCATCGCCGTTCACGCAGTACAGGCCCAGCCCCATGGCGTCGGGCAGGCTGAGCATGTCGGCGAACACCACGGCGGCGTCCAGGCTGAAACGGCGCAGCGGTTGCAGGCTGGCCTCGGTGGCCAGGTCCGGGTTCTTCACCAGGTCCAGGTACGAGCCGGCCCTGGCACGCAGGGCACGATGCTCGGGCAGGTAGCGGCCGGCCTGGCGCATCAGCCAGACAGGCGTATGCGCCGTGGGTTGGCGCAGCAAGGCCTTGATAAACGTATTATTGTGCAAGGACGGGTAACTCATGCTGGTTCGCGAAATTCACTGCACAGCTCATGACTGGCGCCGCGGGGCGGCATCGGCAATCGTGCTGCGCAAGGCGTGGAGCGTGGCGCGGTAATCGGGCTGGGAAAAGATCGCCGTACCGGCCACGAACATGTCGGCACCGGCCGCAGCGACCTGGCCGATGGTGTGAAGGTTGACCCCGCCATCCACTTCCAGGCGGATGTCACGGCCACTGGCATCGATCAGCTTGCGCGCTGCTTCGATCTTGGGCAAGACCGCCGGGATGAACGACTGCCCGCCGAAGCCGGGGTTGACCGACATCAGCAACAACAGGTCGAGCTTGTCGAACACATACTTGCATTCCTCCAGCCCTGTGGCCGGATTGAAGGCCAGGCCCGCCTTGCACCCCAGATCCTTGATCAGTTGCAGGGAGCGGTCCAGGTGAACGGTGGCCTCGGGGTGAATCGAGATGTAGTCGGCACCCGCCTCGGCAAATGCCTGGATCATCGGGTCCACGGGGGTGACCATCAGGTGCACATCCAGCGGCGCGGTGATGCCGTAGCTGCGCAGGGCCTTGCAGAACTGCGGCCCCATGGTCAGGTTGGGTACGTAGTGGTTGTCCATCACGTCGATGTGGATGACGTCGGCACCGGCAGCCAGAACCCGCTCGGCTTCCTCGCCCAACCGGGCAAAATCGGCCGCCAGCATCGACGGGGCAATCCAGAACTCTTTCACACGCCTACTCCGTTACTCATTGGCTATTCGTCGCACCGGGCCCTGCTCGTTTTGCGCAAGGGCGGTGTTGATCTGTGCGATCAGGCTGTCACTTGCCGCTTCGAGATGAAAATGGTGCCCGCCATCATGCCAGTGCACACGGCTGGCCCAGGGCAACGCTTTTTTGCGCTTGTCGAATTCCGGGCCGGCGAACAGGCCCTGGCGCCCGAGCATCACATGCAGCGGGCAACTGATCTGGCGCAGGAAGTCGCAGGCCTGACGCTCGGTCAGCTGCATCGGTTCGGGCAGCACCAGCCGCGGGTCGTGACGCCAGCGGTAGCCATCCCCCACGCTGAGCAGGTCGCGCATGGCCAGCAGGCGTGCCGAGGCCGGCGAGAGCAGGCCGTCGATACTGTTGCGCCGCTCGTTGACCGCCGCCTCGACGCTGCTGAACTGCACGCTGTCGGGGGCCGAGAACCCATGCAGGCGGGTGCGCAGGGCCAGGCGCATCAGGCGATGGGCCTTCTTCAGGTGCTCCACGGTGTCTTCTTCGGCGATGGTGAACGGAGCGCCCATGCCATCGAGGAAGATCATGCTGTCGATGGACTTGTTCATCGCCCCCAGGATCGACGCGATGCCGCTGCCCATGGAATGGCCGATCACCGAAAAGCGCTTCCAGCCCATGCACTCGACCAGGGTATTCATGTCGTCGGCATGTTCCCACAGATAGTAGCCACTGTCGGCACGCCGATGGTCCGAGCGTCCATGCCCGGCGAGGTCCGGTGCCACCACGAAGCAATCCTTCAGGTACGGCGCCACCTGTTCGAACGAGGCGGCGTTGTCCAGCCAGCCATGCACGGCCAATACCGGATGAGCCCCCTCCTCGCCCCAGACCCGCAGGGCAAACGTCTGCCCGTTGACGTCCAGGGTCTGGTCCCTGCCTTTGTTGCCAAGACGCATGTAGATACTCCCTGCGTAAGCATTGTTTCGAGGTAACGGGCAACACCCGCAGCGCCTGTCAGCCGGCGGCCGCCAGCTGTGCCGAGCGTGCCGTGTGTTGCAACTGCTTGAGGTCGAACTTGCCGTTGGCGGTGCGCGGCAAGGTGAGCTCGATACTGATTGCCAGTGGCACCTTGTGCGGCTCGAGCCCGGCGCGGCAGCGTTCGAGCAACTGCTCGGCGCTGAGCGTGACGCCCTGGCTCAAGGTCACGAAAGCCCACAGCCCTTCGCCGGCCGCAGCATCCTCGACACCGACCACCGCTGCCGCGTCGATGCCTGCCATGGCATAGAAGAAGTCTTCCACTTCCGCCGGGCTGACCTTCATGCCGCGGGACTTGATCACGTGGTCCATCCGGCCTTCGAAATACAGGTAGCCGTCTTCGTCCAGGTGGCAGTAGTCGCCGGTATGCAGCACGCTCTCCCCGGGATAGGGGCCGGGCTTGAGCTTTTTCGCCGTGGCCTGCGGGTTGCGCCAGTAGCCGGCCATGACCGTGGCGCCGCGAATCACCAACTGGCCCACCTGGTGGGCCTGGTCGATGCGCTGGCCGTGCTCGTCGATCAGCCACAACTCGGTGTTGGGAATGGCGATGCCGACGCTGCCCGGCTTGCTGTCGATGTCCTCTGGCGGCAGGTAGGTGCAGCGCTTGCACTCGGTCAGGCCGTACATGGAGAAGATCTGCGCCTGCGGAAACAGCGCCTTCATCTGCGCAATGTGCGTCGGTTTGAGCGCCGCGCCGGTATTGGTGACCATGCGCACGTGCTCGAAACTGGCGTTGCGCTTGCTCGCGTACTCATGCAGCAGCATGAGCATGGTGGGCACGAACGGGATGACCGTGATCTGGTACTGGCGGATCTTCTTGATCAGGAAGATCGGCCAGGTGAATTCCTTTTCCAGTACCAGGGTGGCGCCCGCGCTCAGCGCCATGATCATCTGGTACAGGCCATAGTCGAACGACAGCGGCAACGAGCAGAGCACGTGGTCGCTGTCGTTGTAGCCCAGGTAGGTGTGCAGCGACGACAGCGCCGCGAGCATGTTGCGATGGGTCAGCATCACGCCCTTGGGCTCGCCGGTGGACCCGGAGGTATAGATGATCGCGGCCAGGTCCAGGTCCAGCGTGCCGCAGGGCACCGGAGCTCCGTTGCCCTGCACCAGCACACCCTCGAAGGTGCGTGTCAGCGCCGAGTCGGCCTCGCCGTCCAGCAGCACGATGGTGCGCAGGTACGGCAGGCTCGGGGTGTCCACCGACAGGCTGGCGAACTTCTCCGAGGTGGTGATCAGCACCGAGGCCTCGGCGTCCCGCACGATGTAGTCAAGGCCCTCGGCGTGGGTCTCCAGGCCGACATTGACCACCACGCCACCGGCCTTGAGCACACCCCAGAAGGCACAGATGGTTTCTACCCGGTTGCCCAGGCACAGCACCACCCGTTCCTGACGCTGCAGGCCACAGGCCTGCAAGCCCGAGGCCAGCCGCGAACTGGAATCGTCGAGGTCGGCATAGGTGTAGGTTTCATCGGCATAGATGACTGCCGCCTTGCGCGGGTACAGGCCGTTGCTGGCCTCCAGTACCTGCTGCAGGAGCACGCTAGACCGGCTCATACTGTACCTCTGGCTGGCCTTGCGAGGCGGTTTCGGGGGCGTTCTGGCGGTTGGCGTCGATGTACTGCGCCAGCGTCGTCACGGTATTGAAGTGCCCGGGGGCAATGGTGTCGGGGTTGACGAAGAAGCCTTCGATCTCGTCCTCCAGGCTGACCAGCAGCTCCATCGAGGTGAGCGAGTCGAGCCCCAGGTGGTCACGCAGGTGCGAGTCGGCACGCACCTCGGTACTGGCTGGCAGCTGGAGCACCACCCGCAGGATCTCGATCAGTTGCGTCTGCGTGGCGCCGCTGGCCGTCACGCCCGGTGCGCTGCTGGCGACAGGTGCGCTGGCCGGGGCGGCGAGCATGTCGTCCAGCGCCACGTCGGCGTGGCTGTCGCGGATCTCCAGTGCGGTCTGACGGGCCCTGGCCAGGAACAGGCGGCCGTGGCTGACGATCACCTCGGCCGGGTGACCATGGCTGTGGAACAGGGTGGGCGAGGCCGTGGGGCCATAGGCACCGGAGGCCGTCACCGCCAGCAGGTCGCCTTCGCTCAGGGTCTCGATGCGCACGTCACGCCCCAGCAGGTCGTCGGGGCTGCACAGCGGGCCGGAGATATGGTATTCGCGCAGCGGCGCGCCATTGCTGCCGGTGGCGTGCACGATGCGGAAGTTGCGCTTGAGCACCTGGCCGCTGCCTGCCGCGGCACCGTGGCAGTTGGTGCCGCCGTCGGTCACGGCGAAGGTCTTGCCGTGGTTGTGCTTGATGTTGTCGACGGTGACCAGCAGCGCGCCGCATTTGCCGGCCACGAAACGGCCGGACTCGACGATGATGCGGGTACGCGGGAACTGACGATGGAAACTGTCGAACAGCGGCGCCAGCAGCTGCTTGAGCTGACGGGTGTCGAGTTCCTTTTCGTTCTCGTAGTACTTGATGCCCAGGCCGCCGCCGACGTCGACCATGCTCAGGTCCAGGTCGTAGCGAAGGGTGAGGTTGCGGTACAGGTCGAGGATGTAGCTGGCATTGTCATACACCGACTGGGCGTCGAGGATCTTGGTGCCGTTGTAGACGTGAATGCCCTTGATATGCAGGTGGGGCAGCGCCAGGTACTGGCCGAAATTGGCCACTGCGGTGTCTTCCTCTATACCGAAGTGGGTCGGGCGCCCGCCCATCTTCCAGGGCGAGCCCGAGGCCGAGAAATTGGGATTGATGCGAATGGCCACCGGCGCGGTACAGCCCAGCGAGCCGGCCAGGGCAGAAAGCGCGCGCAGTTCGGTTTCGGATTCGACGACGATGGCGTACACCCCCACTTCCAGCGCCCGGCGGTGTTCCTCGGGCTTCTTGTAGGGGCCCAGGAAAATGATGTCCTGGGGTGCAACGCCCGCCTTCAGGGCGATTTCCAGCTCGCCCAGCGAACAGACCTCGGTGTTGCCGCCGTACGAACGGATCAGCTTCACCAGCGACAGATTCGGATTGACCTTGAGCGCGTAGAAGATATCCACGCAGTCGGGCAAGGCGTCGCGCAGTTCATTGAAACTGCTGCGCAGCACCGCCTCGTCATACAGGTAGGTAGGCGTACCGAATGTCGCCTTTGCCTGGAGGACCAATTCTTTGGAAAGCTTCATCTGTTGCTCCCTTCGTTATTATATTTTCCGGTGCCGAATGCGTGCGCGGGATGCGCACCTGCGTCGTCCCGTTAGCCCTGGCGCGTTAAGTGTCGTATCGGATCGCGCAACGTCTGCAACAACGACAGAAAGCCCCTGCCTGCAAAACTTTGCGCGCAAAGTTTGTGAAATTCTCTACTGCGTTTCGCGGTGATGTCAAGATAATTCCAATGAACCCTGGCTGCGGCCGATGGTCACCCCGTTGACTGCGATTTAGGCCGCATAACAGCGTTAAAATGTCGCACCTGTTACAGATCAGTAGCGCTTTTGCCCAATGAATACAGGGCTTTTATCTGATCCGTATATAAGGCCTGTTTCTGAGTCTGTTTTGTCTGCGGCAGGCTTTCTAGAGTCAGCGCCTGTGCTCGTCCCGTCGGGGGGTGGGCTAGGAAGGAAACGCGGATAAACAGCCATGAGTACTCATCAACAGGCACAGGCCTACAACTACAAGGTGGTCCGGCAGTTCGTGGTCATGACGGTGGTGTGGGGCATCGTCGGCATGGCCATGGGCGTATGGATCGCCTCGCAACTGGTCTGGCCGGAGCTCAACCTGGACCTGCCCTGGACCACCTTCGGCCGCCTGCGCCCCCTGCACACCAGCCTGGTGATCTTCGGTTTCGCCGGCAGCGCGCAATTTGCCGCCAGCTACTACGCGGTGCAGCGCACCTGCCAGGTACGCCTTTACAGCGACTGGCTGACGGCCTTCACCTTCTGGGGCTGGCAGGCAACCATCGTGATCATGCTGCTGAGCCTGCCCCTGGGCCTTACCACCACCAAGGAATACGCCGAGATCGAATTCACCGGCGCGGTGTGGATGGCGATCGTGTGGGTGGCCTATGGCGTGGTGTTCTTCGGCACCCTGCTGCGCCGCAAGGGCACGCACATCTATGTCGGCAACTGGTTCTTCGGGGCCTTCATCGTGGTCATCGCGATGCTGCACGTGGTCAACCACCTGTCGATTCCGGTCAGCTGGTTCAAGTCCTACCCGGTGTACGCGGGGGCCACCGATGCGATGGTGCAGTGGTGGTACGGCCACAACGCGGTGGGCTTCTTCCTGACCACCGGCTTCCTGGGCATGATGTACTACTTCGTGCCCAAGCAGGTCGGCAAGCCGGTGTATTCCTACCGCCTGTCGATCGTGCACTTCTGGGCGCTGATCACCCTGTACATCTGGGCAGGCCCGCACCACCTGCACTACACCGCCCTGCCCGACTGGGCGCAGTCGCTGGGCATGGCGATGTCGATCATCCTGCTGGCCCCGAGCTGGGGCGGCATGATCAACGGCATGATGACCCTCTCGGGCGCCTGGCATAAGCTGCGCAGCGACCCGATCCTGCGTTTCCTGGTGCTGTCGCTGGCGTTCTACGGCATGTCGACCTTCGAAGGGCCGATGATGGCGATCAAGACCGTCAACGCCCTGTCGCACTACACCGACTGGACCATCGGCCACGTGCATGCCGGTGCGCTGGGCTGGGTGGCGATGATCACCTTCGGCGCGCTGTACCACATGATTCCCAAGGTGTTCGGCCGCGAGAAGATGTACAGCATCGGGCTGATCAACCTGCACTTCTGGCTGGCGACCATCGGTACCGTGCTGTACATCGCCTCGATGTGGGTCAACGGCATCACCCAGGGCCTGATGTGGCGCGCGATCAACGACGACGGCACCCTCACCTACTCGTTCGTGGAGGCACTGGTGGCCAGCCACCCGGGCTTCATCGTGCGCTTCGTCGGTGGCGTGTGCTTCCTGAGCGGGATGCTGCTGATGGCCTGGAACACCTGGCGCACGGTACGCGTGGCAGACCCGAAACTGGCACTGGACAACGCGCAGATGGCGTAAGGGGCAGCGAATGAACGGCTGGGCATATGGGTTGTATTGCGTGACCGGACTGGTGTTCTTCTACCTGATCACCAGCGCCTGCCTCAGGCGCCATAGCGACCAGGTGGATGACCAGGCAAGCCTCATACCCTTTGCCGATGACCCGGTGGTGGCGCGCCGGGTCGAGCAGGCCATCGGGCGACCGGTGCCTGCCGAGGCACCGGAGGCCTTGCTGAAGGCTTGAGGGTGGTGCTGTACCGGCATGTCCGCAAGAGCGGGTTGATTCGCTCTTGCGGCTTGGCCTATTGATGACTGACCCAGTAAACCGCCGTCACGACCACCAGCACAATCAGGCAGAGTATCGCCCACGCATCGACACTGCTGTCCGGCTTGCTTGCCTTGCTTGGATTTCCCATTGCATTGCCTCTTGTTGTGGTTATGGGAATGCACTGCACCTGATGCAGTTAAGTCCAGCAATGCCCTTTGCTCAAGCAGGGTTTTTGTACAGCTCGTCGGTTAGTAGTCCATCGCGTCCTTCAGGAACGGGTATCGATACCCTGGCGCCTTGCCAACGGCGCTGAACCCCTTGAAATCCAGCCCATAGTCGCCCTGCTGTTCAAGCGTGAGCCAGCGCCGCGCCTTGACCGCATCGATCAGCTGAAGCACCGGCACCGGCCGCGGCCGGGCGAGCAACTGACCGATCGGCACGCCCTGCGCATCATCGTGCAGCAGCACCATGGCCCACCCGCCCAGAGAAAAGTGCCCGCCCATCAACACGCTCAATCGACCCTCGATTCGCGCCTGCAGGGCCTGCGGCGAACTGTTCACCGCACTGAACAGCACATCCCGGCCCGGCACCCGCCCGGCCTCCTCGAATGCCTGCATCGCGCCAAACGCCATCTCGTCATTGGCCGACCACACCAGCTGCGTACGCGGATAACGCGCACCCAGCAACTGCGCCTGCTCATAGGCGCGCTGGCGACTCCATTCCCCATACACCAGCTGGCGCAGGTGCACGCCGGGCAACTCGGCCAACGCCCGGTGCATGCCCTGCTCACGCAACTGCGCTGCCGGGGTGTGCTTCAACCCAGAGAACGCCAGCAGGTCCACGCCCTGCTCTAGGGCAGCGGGCGGCAACTGCTCGACCAGCGTCTTGAGCATGCGGTAGCCGGCCTCCTCGTCGTTGCCGGTCAGGGTGCCGAGGACCGGCGGATAACGGTCCGGATACTCGTGCACCTGGCGCGCCTGGTCGACCGTCAGGCCGTTGTTGACCAGAAACAGCCTGACCCCGCTGCCGCGCGACAGGCGGATGATCTCCGGCGCCACGTACTGCTCGTTGACCAGCACCAGGTAGTCCGGCCGCTGCGGCCCCTGGAGCGCCTGTCGCGCCTGATGCAACACACGCTGGCGATCACGCCCGCTGTACTCGACACGCAAGGACATGCCCAGGTTCTGCGCGGCGCCTTGCATGAAACGCGAGTAACTGACCCAGAAGGTCTCGTCGGCGTTGCCCGGATTGAGAAACACCACCGAGGCCGCCTGGGCGCCACTCACCAGCGACAGGCCCAGCCACACCGACAGGCACAAGGCCTTGAGCATTCGAGTACGCTCCTGCAACGCAAAGCGCCGAGTATAACCGCGACGGCACGGGCAACGCTCAGGTGACAGCCAAACGCTAGCCAGTCTCACTTAGTCCATATAGTTCTTTTCATATGCAAAAACATCACTTTTGCGCATAAACGCAAACTGCTATCTTGCCTCGGCTCCGCCCCGGAGTGCGCGGCCGTGCGCGCGATTAGCTGCAAGCAGCCTGAGAACAGGACCCCTATGTACGTATACGACGAGTACGATCAGCGGATCATCGAGGACCGCGTCAAGCAGTTCCGAGACCAGACCCGACGCTACCTGGCCGGTGAGCTGAGCGAAGAAGAGTTCCGCCCCCTGCGCCTGCAAAATGGCCTCTATATTCAACGTTTTGCCCCGATGTTGCGGGTAGCCGTGCCCTACGGCCAGCTGACGTCGCGCCAGACCCGGATGCTGGCCAAAATCGCTCGCGACTACGACAAAGGCTACGCGCACATCAGTACCCGGCAGAACGTGCAGTACAACTGGCCAGCCCTGGAGGACATCCCCGAGATCCTCGCCGAGCTGGCCACGGTGCAGATGCACGCGATCCAGACCAGCGGCAACTGCCTGCGCAACGTCACCACCGACCAGTTCGCCGGCGTTGCCGCGGACGAAGTGATCGACCCGCGCCCATGGTGTGAAATCGTGCGTCAGTGGACCACCTTCCACCCCGAGTTCGCGTACCTGCCGCGCAAGTTCAAGATCGCCATCAATGGCTCGGCCAGCGACCGTGCGGCCATCGAAGTGCACGACATCGGCCTGGAGCCGGTGCACAACGCGGCCGGCGAACTGGGCTTTCGCGTGCTGGTCGGCGGCGGCCTGGGCCGTACCCCGGTGGTGGGCGCCTTCATCAACGAATTTCTGCCCTGGCAGGACCTGCTCAGCTACCTGGACGCGATCCTGCGCGTGTACAACCGTTACGGTCGCCGTGACAACAAGTACAAGGCGCGCATCAAGATCCTGGTCAAGGCCCTCACGCCGGAGGTGTTCGCCCAGAAGGTCGACGCCGAAATGGAGCACCTGCGCGGCGGCAGCACCACCCTGACCGATGCCGAAGTGCATCGCGTGGCCAAGCACTTCGTCGACCCCGACTACCTGGCGCTGGACAACCTCGACAGCCAGCTGGCCGAGCTCGACCAGCAGCACCCGGGCTTCGCCCGCTGGCGCACGCGCAATACCCTGGCGCACAAGAAGCCGGGCTATGTGGCCGTTACCCTGTCGCTCAAGCCGACCGGCGTGGCGCCGGGCGACCTGACCGACAAGCAGCTGGACGCGGTGGCCGACCTTGCCGAACGCTACAGCTTCGGCCAGTTGCGCACCTCCCACGAGCAGAACATCATCCTGGCCGACGTCGAGCAGCGCCAGCTGCACGCGCTGTGGCTGGAGCTGCGTGAAAACGGCTTCGCCACGCCGAACATCGGCCTGCTGACCGACATCATCTGCTGCCCGGGTGGCGACTTCTGCTCGCTGGCCAACGCCAAGTCGATCCCGATCGCCGAATCCATCCAGCGCCGCTTCGACGACCTGGACTACCTGTTCGACATCGGCGAACTGGACCTGAACATCTCCGGCTGCATGAACGCCTGCGGCCACCACCACGTCGGCCATATCGGCATTCTCGGGGTGGACAAGAAGGGCGAGGAGTTCTACCAGGTGTCCCTGGGTGGCAGCGCCAGCCGCGACGCCAGCCTGGGCAAGATCCTCGGCCCCTCGTTCGCCCAGGACGACATGCCGGACGTGATCGAGAAGCTGATCGATGTGTACGTCGAGAAACGTACTGAAGACGAGCGCTTCATCGACACCTACCAACGTATTGGCATCGACCCTTTCAAGGAGCGCGTCTATGCAGCGAATCATTAAGGGCAACCAGATCGTCGACGAAACCTGGCACCTGCTGCCCAAGGACGTCACCCTGGACGAACTGACCAACTGCGACGACTATATCGTGCCGCTGCACCTGTGGCGCGAGCACGCCCATGCCCTCAAGGCCCGCGACGGCGGCCTGGGCGTGTGGCTGGATGCCGACGAGGAAGCCGAGGAAATCGGCGATGACGTGGCCAGCTTCCAGGTCATCGCGTTGAACTTCCCGGCCTTCACCGACGGGCGCAACTACTCCAATGCGCGCCTGCTGCGTGACCGCTACAAGTTCACCGGCGAGCTGCGTGCCATCGGCGACGTGCTGCGCGACCAGCTGTTCTACATGAAGCGTTGCGGTTTCGACGCCTTCGCCCTGCGGGCCGACAAGGACCCGGTCGAAGCGCTGCAGAGCCTGCAGGACTTCTCGGTGACCTACCAGGCCGCCACCGACGAGCCGCAGCCGCTGTTCCGTCGACGCTGAACACCGCCCCATGAAAAAGGCCCCTTGCGGGGCCTTTTTTTGTGGCGTCGAATTTACAACCGGGTGACCTGGTCAGGCACGCTGTTCCAGATTTCTGCCGTCAGCGTCTCCAGCAACTTTTTCTCCTCCTTGGCCAGGTTGGCTTGCAGTACGTGGCTCTGGCGCAGGTACGCCGCTTCGGTGATGTGCCCGGCATCGGCATCTGCCTGCAAGGCCTCCATGCGGGCATGCAGCGGCTTGGCGATGCGCTGGTAGCGCTCGGCATACTGCACCTTCAGGTAGCTGACCCAGAAGTCGCGCTGGGCAATCGAAGCCTTGAGCACTGCCGGCGTCTCGCCCTCCTCGATCTCCTTCTGCGCAGCCTTGATATCGGCATCGGTGACCTGGGCAGTGGCTCGGTAGCGCATGGTGTTGGGCTGCCCCGGCAGTTCGAGCGGCTCGGTCAGCGCGGTACGGTAAGCCAGTCGCACTTCGACCTCGTCCACCACCGTGCCAGCACGCACACGTGCATCGATGACGCGCCGGGCAATCAGCTCGACCTGCTCCAGACGATACAATCCGCGCGCCAGCTTCATCAGTGACCACTCGGCACCCAGCTGGGTACCCAGCGCCAGGGCGTGGTTGATCAGCACCTGCACCTCAAGCTGGCTGAACACCAGGATCACCGCATCGCCACAATTGCGCACGCTGTCCAGGGTCTGCAGTACCTCCTCGCGCAGCGCCGTGTTGGCGCTCACTGCCTTGATCAGCGCCCACACCCGCTGCTTGAGGTCGTCGTAGGTCTCGCGAAAATCGGACGTCTCCCCCAGGTCATCGAACAGCCGGAACAGTTCGCCGGTGCCCGGTTCGGCCTTGAGCGCATCCCACATCGCCTGCAGTTCGGCCGCCTGCACCGCATCTGCACCGGCAAGCCAGGCCGTGGCACCGGCAGCCATCGGCTCGGGCGCAAAATGGACGCGCAGGTTCGGCGTCACGCCAAAGCTGATACGCGTGCGCTGACGATAGACCGTCAGCCTGACCTGGCTGTCGGCATCGATCGGGTTGCCGTGCAGGCTGGTGACCCGATTGATCCTCAACACCCGATCGACACGCTCGGCTGAGGGCGCCAGCACGTCCTGCGGCACCACCTGAATGTTGTTGGCGCGCAGGTCGACCTCTTCGAGCATGTCAAGGTCCATCAGGCCGGTCGGCCAGGTACTGATGCCCGTGTGCTGCAGCCTGAGCCCGCGCAGGTCGACCAGGGTCGAAACATCGGGCGCGGTTATCAACGGGTTATGGTCCAGGTTGAGGATTCTCAGGCGAACCAGTTTGGCCAGCACCGCATTGGCAGCAGCATCCATGACCAGGCTGTTGTAGCTGAACGTCAGCCGGGTGATGCGCGGTATGGCTTCCAGCGCGGCAGGCAGGGTGCTGAACAGGTTGTTGGAAAGGTTGAGCCAGCGCGTATTGGCAAACTGCTCGACAAAGGCTTCGGGCAATTCGCTCAACTGCATGTCGCGCATGAACAGCGACGCCACATGGCTGAAATCGGCACTCAGAATCGGCAGACCTTCAAGGCGCGTCTCCGACAGGTTGAGGGTGTAGCCGACGGTTCGCCCTTCAAAGGTTACCACCGGGCTGGTCTGGCGCCGCCAGCAACGCTCGATGCGATCGGCCGCCACCTCCCGGTGGCGACGGGTGGCGAAACTCACGGACTGATCGTTGCGCCAGGCGGTCAGTTCATCGATCAGCTTGAACAGTTCCTGGCGACGCCCCTCAAGCTTGACCAGCAGCTCCTCCTCACTGAGCCCCTCGCCTAGCTCCTGCAAAAAGGCCTGCACCTCGTCCACCGCCAGGTCGGGGTACAGCGCCCGGACCCTCTGCATCGGCGTCTGCGGCCTGCCGAACGGGCGCCGGCCACTGAGCGGGTAACCGATCTGGCCATCGAGCATGCGCATTGGCGGCTTGAACCAGCGCGTGCGCGGACGCACGCCGATGCTGCTACGCACCGCAGCCGTATCCTTGGCGGCATTCTCGGCCAACATCAGGCGCAACGCGTCGGCCTGGTTGATGTTCAGGCCCAGCAGCACGCGCTCGCTGTCGGGCAGCGCATGCAGCATGGCGGCGCACAACGGCTCCACCCCGCCCAGCGCGTTATGCTCGCTGTCATAGGCCTGATAGCCTTCGTCCAGCCGCGCGAGAATACGCTTGGTGCCGGTGGCCGTGCTGCTCCCGACCGCCTTGAGCTCATCGCCCCACGGGCTGCCCTCACGCACCTGCAACAGCACATCGCCAGACCAACCCGGCAAGGCCTGCAACTGGTCCATGGCAACCTTCAGGCAGTCCAGGCGATCGGTGTAGCCCAGGTAGAGGCCCTCACGGGCACGCACCACGCGCGCCTGCTCCACCAGCCAGCGGGCCTGTTCGGCCAGGCGCAACGGCACCCGCGGCGGGTTGGCGGTGAGCTGCGCTCGCTCGCTGACGCTGGCACTCTCGACCAGCTCTCTGGCCTGCCGCCACGCCAGCCCGGCATACTGCTTGCGTACCACCGCCATGCCCGCCACCTCCTGCACCGGGTCGGCGCGGTAGAGGCTGTCGAACACCTGGCTGCGGTTGACGCTGGCGTAACGGGCATAGGCTTCACGCAATTGCGTCAGGCGACCAGCCTCGGTCCTGGCCAGGTAGGGGCCGAACAGGGCCTTCTCTTCCTGTTCGGTCAAGCCCTGCAGCAGCGTTGTCAGGAAGTGACCGTCGACCAGTTCCTGGCGCGTGATCGACAGGGTCCGGTTGTCGGCGCTCAGCGGCGTACCGTACTCCTTGACCAGCTGCCCGTCCTCCATCACCCGCACCAGCACGCCGGCCGGCCAACCCGGCATGCGTGTGAGCAAGGCCAGGGGCAAGGCATCGAGCTCGGTGGCCAGTGGTTGCCCGTCGCGCATGGCCGCAATCACGTCCGTTACCCTGCGGCTCATCTGCCAGCGCACCAGGCTGTCGCCGAGCAACGCCGGCAAAGGCTCGTTGTTGCTGTGCAGGCGGCGCAGGCGGGCCTCGTCGATGCCGGTGATGGCGGCCATGTTCAGCAGGTCCTCGTCACCCATGCCGTCCACCAGATGGCCCAGGCGCCGCCACAACGTCAGGCCCTCCCACTGCTGCGGGTCTTCGGCCTCGAGGCGCCAGGCCCCGGCGCCGTTGTGCACCACCGGCGGCTGATAGGCGTCATCGCGAGGATGGCGGACCTGGTACTGGCCCGCTTCGGTGCCGACCACCTCGTAGGCGCGGCCCTGCACACGGATGTAGGTCTTGTCGCCCACGCGGTAGCGCCCCTGAAGGTCCGGCACGACCCCCGACAGATCGACATCCGCGGCATAGGGCTCCAGCTGCGGCTTCCACAGCCGGTACTGCCCGTTGGCCAGCCTGATCTGGACTGTGCCTTCCAGCAACTCGCTGCCCGGCCCGACGGCCAACGGCTTGAGGGCAAGCCCCAGGCCCACGGCGAATGCAATGTTCAGTGCCACCGACTGCAGGTGCGCCATGGCCAGCTCGCGATCACCCACCTCCCAGTCTTCGATGCCCTCGACCACCTCCCCGATCAACTGGCCGGCCGCCACCACCGCCATCACCTCCCCCAGCCCGGGTACGAAGAAGGCGGCGCTGTTGAGCACGTTCAGACCGATGCTTTCCCAGTACGCCAGGCGCGCCTCGCGGGCCGCTTCGTCCGCGTCGGCACTGGGCACGGCCAGGTGCCGCGCATCAGCCTTGGCCTTCTCGATCAGGCGTCGATGCTGCAACTCGAACAGGTCTTCTTCCACCCGGTGTTCACGCAGGTACAGGTCCGCCTCCAGGTTGGGCTGGCGCTCCAGCAGCCCGTGCTGGCCATCGACCAGGTGAAACAGATTGCTTTCCAGCAGCCCGAAGAAGCGCTCTTCATCGGCCCGTGCCACACAACCGCGCATGGCCTGCTGATAGGCGGGCGAAATCAGGTTGATGCGCAGGTCGCGCTTGAACGCCTCGATGCTCGGGTATTCCTTGAGCGGGTACAGGGGCGCGCCAGGCACATACACCAGCACAGGCTCGGTCTGCTCGCTGAGCAGGCGGTCGGCACTGGCCACCCAGATACCGGACAAGCCAATGCCGAACATTTCCAGGGTGCTGAACACCAGGGGCTTGCCGTTGTACTGGGCGGCACCGGTGCCATCGAGCCAGCCGAGCAAGGCGCTGCGGGCAGCCTCGCCAATCTCGCCCTTCATCGCCGCAATCCAGGTGCGCACGCGCAGGCGCGCCTTGTAGGCCTCGATGGACTGCCGGCGAACCCGATCATGGGTGGCCGGCGCCTCGTACACCACAGCCAGGTGGTCCTGGTACTGCTTGCCCAGGTCCAGCTCATGGCACACGCGGGCAAAGTCGCGCGGGGCCACCGCCAGCTTGCTGCTGTAAACGTAGCGATAGCGCGGCGCGTGCTCGCTGCCAGGTACCAGCGTCATGGAAAATGCGCCCTTGGCCGCCAGGGCCGTACCGTCGTCGAATTCGGCATCCCGGGCAAAGTTCTGCAGTGCCGCCTGCAGCAGGCTCTGGCGCCTGGGCACCACGCGCACCAGCGCGCCCAGCAGTTCGGTGTCGTGGGTGACGTGCACGAATTCGTGGGTGTTGACGTCGTCGTCGCGCTGCAAGTCGCGCTTGAGCCTGGCCTTGAGCAGCGGCTCGGCGAACTCGACGATGCCTTTGAGGGGGCGCAGGGTACGCGCCAACGCGTCGGCGCAGGCGCGGGCGCGCTGCTGGCAGGCGAGCAGTGCCTGGCGCTGGTCCTCGCGGGCATTGCTGAACCAGGGCGCCGGCGCATCCCCTGCGCCCTGGTGCTGTTCGGCGCCCCAGGGCCGGCTCAGGACCGCGAAACTTGCAGGGGTGGAGTGCTTGAGCCAGTCAGGCATGCGCTGATGGATGAAGGGGCCATGCGGCCCCGGGGTGACATAGGTGTGGGTGGAATCGGTGGGAGTGGTCATGATGGTCCTCGGGGTAGATTGAACCCCAAGCAGACCCCATCATGACGCAGGTGAAGTGCTACATATTGCTCAGCGCCAGCGGCCCAGACGGCTCCACAAGCCCACCAGGGTGTTCTCGATGGAGGCGCTGGCAGCCAGGCCAACGCGCTCCTGCAGGCTCTTGCGTTCGGCAAAATGCAGGTGATACAGGTTCGAATCGCGAGCGCGTTCGCTCAGGTATTCGTCACTGGTGCGCAGCTCGTCCACCAGTTGCTTGTTCAATGCCGCCACACCCAGCCAGACCTCGCCGGTGGCCACCTCATCGATGTGCAACTGCGGGCGGTAACGCGAGACGAAATCCTTGAACAGCTGATGGGTCACGTCCAGGTCTTCCTGGAACTTCTCGCGGCCCTTCTCGGTGTTTTCGCCAAACACGGTCACGGTGCGCTTGTACTCACCCGCCGTGAACACCTCGAAGTCGACATCGTGCTTTTTCAGCAGGCGGTTGACGTTGGGCAACTGCGCCACCACCCCGATGGAGCCCAGAATGGCGAAGGGCGCACTGACGATCCTGTCACCGATGCAGGCCATCATGTAGCCGCCGCTGGCCGCCACCTTGTCGATGCACACCGTCAGCGGCACGCCGGCCTGGCGGATACGCGCCAGCTGCGAGGACGCCAGGCCGTAGCTGTGCACCATGCCGCCACCGCTTTCAAGGCGCAGTACCACTTCGTCCTTGGGCGTGGCGAGGGTCAGCAGCGCGGTGATTTCATTGCGCAGGCTCTCGGTGGCCGAGGCCTTGATGTCGCCGTCGAAATCCAGCACGAACACCCGCGGCTTGTCCTCGGGCTTTTTCTTCTGCTGCTTGTCGCGCTTGGCCTGCTGCTTGCGCAGGGCCTTGAGCTGGGCCTTGTCGAGCAGACCCGACTCCAGGCGCTCGCGCAGGTCCTTGTAGAAATCGTTGAGGCGAGTCACATGCAACTGCCCCCCGGCCTTGCGCCGGCCCTTGCCGCGCAACCCGGCAATGGCCGACAACACCACCAGGAGCGCGATCACCAGGGTCGCGGTCTTGGCCAGAAAGCTGGCGTATTCAGCAAGAAAATCCACAGTAGCTCCTTAACATGTCTGCGCCCGTACGGCGCCAAACGTGGCCCAAGCATACCGGCGCGGCCACGCCTCCACCAGCGTGGGCAACGCCCCGAAACGCAGTTCAAACGACCTTTTCAAACGCTTGTATGTTTTTTCGTTGACAGGCCGCCATCGGCCACCTACCCTCGCCAGAACCTTCACTCCAGGCATACGACGTGGGCAGCATCTACCTCATTCGACATGGCCAGGCCTCCTTTGGTGCCGACGACTACGACGTGTTGTCGCCGACCGGCATTGCCCAGAGCGAAGCACTGGGCGATCACCTCGCCCAGCTGGGCCTGCGCCTGGATCGCTGCGTGGCCGGCGACCTGCGCCGCCAACAGCACACCGCCCGCCTGGCCCTGGCCCGCCTGCAGGCTGCCGGCAGCGCGGTACCCAGCCTGGAAACCGACCCTGCCTTCAACGAATTCGACGCCGACGCCGTCATCCGCGCGCTGCTGCCCGGCCTGCTGCCGGACGAGCCCGAGGCGCTGCACATCCTGCGCAATGCCCGCGACAACCGCAGCGAGTTCCAGCGCCTGTTCGCCCTGCTGGTGCAGCGCTGGCACGGCGGCGAGCACGATGTCGACGGCCTGCAAAGCTGGCAGGCCTTCGTCGAGCAGGTGCACGACGGCCTGCAACGCCTGCTGCGCGAGGCCGGGCAAGGCGACAACATTGCCATCTTCACCTCCGGCGGCACCATCACCGCCCTGCTCCACCTGATCACCGGCATCAGCCCCAGCCAGGCGTTCGCGCTGAACTGGCAGATCGTCAACACCTCGCTCAGCCAGCTGAAGTTTCGTGGCCGCGAGGTGGCGCTGGCTTCCTTCAACAACCAGGCCCACGTGCAGTTGCTGAGGGTGCCGGCGCTCATCACCTACCGATGAGCACCGGCCTGTTGCGGCCCCAGGGTCGCTTACATCACTTAATAAGGAATACACCATGACCGACGTAGCTAAAGCCGTTCAAGCCATGCAAGAGAAGTTCAACCCTGCCGCCGCTGCCGGCCTGGACCTGGTGTTCGGCTTCAACATCACCGACGAAGACAAGCACTTCTCGCTGATCGTCAAGGACGGTACCTGCGACCTGCAGGAAGGCGAAAACCCTGACGCCAACTGCACCCTGGTGCTGGACAGCGAAACCCTCAAGGGCATCGTCAGCGGCGAAACCGACGGCATGCAGGCCTTCATGGGCGGCAAGCTGCGCGTCGAAGGCGACATGATGCTGTCGATGAAACTCAGCGAGCTGTTCCCGGCCTGAGCCTTGCGCTGATGCCGACCAGAACCGAAGCCTTGTGCTTCGGTTTTTTTTCGCCCGGCATCAGGGGTGGTGATCGTGGTGCAACACGCTGGCCTATAACACAGTCAAACACTTGTTCGGTTTATCCACGAGAATTAGATTAAACAATAATCAGCGACTTTCAGAATAAGGGAAAAGCATGACGCTCACCGACCAGTCGACCCAGGTTCGCCCCGGCGAAGAACTCGATGCCGCCCTCATCGACCCTTATCTCAAGGCCAGCATTCCGGGCCTGAGCGGCACGCCGGTGATCAGCCAGTTCCCCGGTGGCGCGTCCAACCTCACCTACCTGCTCAGATACCCGGACCGCGAGTTCGTGCTGCGCCGCCCGCCGTTCGGGCAAAAGGCCAAGTCGGCCCACGACATGGGCCGCGAGTTTCGCATCCTCAACCAGCTCAACAGCGGCTTCCCCTATTGCCCCAAGGCCTACGTGCACTGCACCGACGAATCGCTGATCGGCGGCGAGTTCTACGTGATGGACCGGGTCAAGGGCATCATCCTGCGCTCGGACCTGCCCCCCGAGCTGGGCCTGGACAGCCAGCGCACCGAAGCCCTGTGCAAGAGCTTCATCGACCGCCTGGTCGAGCTGCACCAGGTGGACTACACCGCCTGCGGCCTGGCCGACCTGGGCAAGCCCGAAGGCTATGTGCAGCGCCAGATCGAAGGCTGGAGCGCACGTTATGAAAAGGCCCTGACCCCGGATGCGCCGCGCTGGGAAGCGGTGATCGCCTGGCTGCGCGAGAAGATGCCGGCCGACCACCCACGCCCCGCCATCGTGCACAACGACTACCGCTTCGACAACGTGATCCTCGACGCCGACAACCCCATGCGCATCATCGGCGTGCTGGACTGGGAAATGACCACCCTCGGCGACCCGCTGATGGACCTGGGCAATACCCTGGCCTACTGGATCGAAGCCGGCGACCCTGCGCCCGTGCAGCTGATGCGTCGCCAGCCGAGCAACGCACCGGGCATGCTCACCCGACGCCAGTTCGTCGACTACTACGCCGAACGTGCCGGGCTGCAGATCGACAACTTCGACTTCTACTACACCTACGGCCTGTTCCGCCTGGCCGGCATCGTGCAGCAGATCTACTACCGCTTCTTCCATGGCCAGACCCAGGACAAGCGCTTCGCCCAGTTCGTGCACATGAACAAGCTGCTGGAGCACATGAGCCTGCAGGTCATCGGCAAATCCACGCTCTGACGCCCTACAACTACAAGGAACCCGCCCCATGTCCAAGACCCAGTTGTTCGACCTCGACGGCAAGATCGCCTTCGTGTCCGGCGCCAGCCGCGGCATCGGCGAGGCGATTGCCCACCTGCTGGCCCAGCAGGGTGCCCATGTGATCGTGTCCAGCCGCAAGCTCGACGGCTGCCAGCACGTGGCCGACGCGATCATCGCCGCCGGCGGCAAGGCCACGGCGGTGGCCTGCCACATTGGCGAGATGGAACAGATCGGCGCGGTGTTCGCCGGCATTCGCGAGCAGTTCGGGCGCCTGGACATCCTGGTCAACAATGCCGCCACCAACCCGCAGTTCTGCAACGTGCTGGACACCGACCTGAGCGCCTTCCAGAAGACCGTCGACGTGAACATCCGCGGCTACTTCTTCATGTCGGTCGAGGCCGGCAAGCTGATGCGCGAAAACGGCGGCGGCAGCATCATCAACGTGGCGTCGATCAATGGCGTATCGCCGGGGGTGTTCCAGGGGATCTACTCGGTGACCAAGGCGGCGGTGATCAACATGACCAAGGTGTTCGCCAAGGAATGCGCCCCCTTTGGCATCCGCTGCAATGCGCTGCTGCCGGGGCTGACCGACACCAGGTTCGCCTCGGCGCTGGTCAAGAACGAAGCGATCCTGAACACGGCGCTGCAGCAGATCCCGCTCAAGCGCGTGGCCGATCCGAAGGAGATGGCGGGCGCGGTGCTGTACCTGGCCAGCGATGCGTCCAGCTACACCACCGGTACGGCGTTGAATGTGGATGGGGGGTTCCTGTCCTGATACCGCATAGCGGGTCAAGCCCGCTCCCACAAGGATCACCGCTATTTCTGTGGGAGCGGGCTTGACCCGCGATAGGGCCCTGACAGGCACGCACCATCTCCTTTACCATAGCGCCCCTCAGGCGCAGCTTTACCGTTCTGCGCCCCAGTCGAATAAGCCCAACACCATGCCCTTCGAACTCAGCGTAGATCTCACCACCCTAGCCATTCTTGCCGCCGTGGCCTTCGTGGCCGGGTTCATCGACGCCATCGCCGGCGGCGGCGGCCTGCTCACCACCCCCGCCCTGCTCACCGCCGGCATGCCGCCGCACCTGGTGCTGGGCACCAACAAGCTCAGCTCCACCTTCGGCTCGGCCACCGCCGGCTTCACCTACTACCGGCGCAAGCTGTTCCACCCCGCACAGTGGCGACACGCCCTGGTCGGTACCCTGGTAGGGGCCTTCATCGGCGCCATCGTTGCCCACTACCTGCCGGCCGAATGGCTGAACAAGATGCTCCCGGTGGTGGTGTTTGCCTGCGGCGTTTACCTGCTGTTCGGCGGCACGCCCAAGGCGCCGCTGGACGCCGATGCGCCGATCAAGAAGAAGTGGCAACTGCCCCAGGGCTTGACCCTGGGTTTCTATGACGGTGTGGCCGGCCCGGGCACCGGCGCGTTCTGGACCGTCAGCACCCTGCTGCTGTACCCCATCGACCTGGTCAAGGCCAGCGGCGTGGCGCGCAGCATGAACTTCGTGAGCAACGCCGCAGCACTGTCGGTGTTCATCTTCTCCGGCCAGGTAGACTGGGCGGTGGGCCTGGCCATGGGCTCGTCGCTGATGGTCGGCGCGTTCTTCGGCGCACGCACCGCCATCAGCGGCGGCAGCAAGTTCATCCGCCCGGTGTTCATCACCGTGGTGCTGGCCCTGACCGTGCGCCTAGCGTGGCAGCACTGGTTCGGCCAGGCCTAGGCGGCGCGCCACGTACAGGTCGATCAGGTAACGCGCAATCGAGCGGCCCGCCGGCAACGGCGGCAGCGCATGCACGCTGAACCACTGGGCATCCTCGATCTCGTCGGCCTGCATCACGATCTCGCCGCCGGCGTATTCGGCATGAAAGCCCAGCATCATCGAATGCGGGAACGGCCAGCACTGGCTGCCCACGTACTGGAGGTTCTTCACCTCCAGCGCCACCTCTTCACGCACCTCGCGCACCAGGCAGTCCTCGGCCGACTCGCCCGGCTCGGCAAACCCGGCCAGGGTGCTGTACACGCCGGTCACGAAGCGTGGCGAGCGCGCCAGCAGTATCTCGTCGCCACGGGTGATCAGCACGATCATGCTCGGCGAGATGCGCGGGTAGCTGCGCAGCTCGCAGCCGGCGCAGTACATCGCGCGCTCCCACTGGATCTGCACCATCGCCTGCCCGCAACTGCCGCAAAAGCGGTGCTCGCGGGCCCAGGTGGCGATCTGCGCGGCATAACCGAGGAGGGTGTAGGTATCGGAAT
This sequence comes from Pseudomonas sp. MF6396, assembly GCF_002018915.1. Lineage (NCBI taxonomy): Bacteria > Pseudomonadati > Pseudomonadota > Gammaproteobacteria > Pseudomonadales > Pseudomonadaceae > Pseudomonas > Pseudomonas sp. MF6396. The sequence continues at coordinate 227,762 of NZ_MVOK01000007.1, forward strand.
CGCCTTCCAGCATGAACTGGCGCAGGCCGCGCCAGCTGCAGCCCTGGGGCGCCTGTGCCGAGCGCAGTTCGAGCAGAAACACCGGCTGGCCGTCGAAGTGGCCGATGCCGTGCTCGCACACCACGTCCAGGTCCTGGCGCCTGAGCCAGTCCCGCGGGAACAGCGCGCCGTTGGCGTCCACCAGAAAGCCCTCGGCACAGTGGGCGACGGCCAGGCCGCCGGGGGTGTTGGGGTCCAGTACTGCAGTGGTCCAGCGCGCTGACATGTTGCGTTCCTTGAGGGTTCGCGACCGGGCTCAGTCGTCGAACTGCGGTTTCTGTTTGCTCATGCTAGCGGCCATCGCCACCCGCAGGTCGGTGGATTGCAACATGGCAGCGTTCCAAGTGGCAATGTATTCCAGCCCGTCGTCGATGCGGTGATCGCGCATGTAGCTGAGCATCTCCTTGGTGCCGGCCACGGCAATCGGGGATTTGCCCGCGATCTCGGCGGCAATCGCAAAGACCCCGTCCAGCAGGCTGGCCTGATCGTCGAAGGTGCGGTTGACCAGGCCGATCTGGCGCGCCTCGTCGGCACCGACAGTGCGCCCGGTGTAGGCCAGCTCGCGCAGCATGCCGTCGCCGATGATGCGAGGCAGGCGCTGCAGGGTGCCGACGTCGGCGGCCATGCCCATGTCGATTTCCTTGATCGAGAACTGCGCATCGGCAGCCGCGTAGCGCATGTCGCAGGCGGCGATCAGGTCGATCGCGCCGCCCAGGCAGTAGCCCTGGATGGCTGCCAGCACCGGCTTGCGGCAAGTATCCACGGCATTGAACGAGGCCTGCATCTGCAGGATCTTGCGCCGCAGCAGGCGCGCGTTGCGGCCTACGTCCTTGCCCATTTCGTTGGCCACCGAGGCCAGCAGCATCAGGTCGATGCCGGAAGAAAAATGCTTGCCGGCGCCGCTGATCACCACCACGCGCACCGCGTCGGTCTCGTCGATCCACTGGAAGATCTCGACGATCTCGCTCCAGAACGCGGCATTCATGGCGTTGATCTTTTCCGGGCGGTTGATCTGGACGTGGGCGATGCTGTTCGACAGTTCGACCTTGAACGCGGTGTAGTCGGTCACGTGGCACTCCTTGGGCTGACGCGGGATGGGGTGGCTGGACTATATCGCAGACCGTAGGCGGCGCTTGTGCCAAAGGCTGGGCTGTTGCTCCTGCACTGCAGGAGCCGACCTTGCCGGCGAAGCGGCCACCGCAGTCACCCGCAGCGGGCCCTGTCGCGCACCGGACACTGCGCCCGGTGCAGGTTCAACGCCGTGTTGATGATGCCGATATGGCTGAAGGCCTGCGGGAAATTGCCCAGCATGCGGCCACCTTGCGGGTCGTACTGCTCGGCCAGCAGCCCCACATCGTTGCACAGCCCGCACAGGCGCTCGAACAACGCCTGGGCCTCTTGCTGGCGCCCCAGCAGCACGTACACGTCCGCCAGCCAGAACGAGCACACCAGAAACGTACCCTCCCCCGGCGCCAGCCCATCGCAGCCGCTGTCGCTGTCGTAGCGGCGCACCAGCCCGTCATGCAGCAGGCGCTTCTCGATCTGCGCCAGGGTTGCCAGAAACCTCGGGTCGTCGGCTGGCAGAAAACCGGTCAGGGCAATCTGCAGCAGGCTCGCGTCCATCTCCTGCGAGCCATAGGCCTGCACAAAACAGCCCAGCTGCGCATCGACGCCCTGCTCGCACACCTGGCGATGGATCTGCGCGGCCACCTCGCGGTAGTGCGCAGCCTGGGCCTTGCCCTCCTCGGTCGGCTCGCTCAGGCTGGCCGCCCGATCGAACGCCACCCAGGCCATCACCTTGGAGTGGGTGAAATGCTGCTGCGGCCCGCGCACCTCCCAGATGCCCTCGTCGGGCTGGCGCCAGATGGTCTCCAGGTACGGCATGATCACCCGCCCGATCGCCGCACTGCGCGGCAAGCGCGGCAGGCCGCCACGCATCGCCTGACACAGCGCATCGGCCACCTCGCCATAGATGTCCAGCTGGTGCTGCACCGCCGCGGCATTGCCCACCCGCACCGGCTGCGAACCGGCATAGCCGGCCAGCCAGGGCAGCTCGTACTCCGGCAGCCGGCGCTCGCCGGCCAGGCCGTACATGATCTGCATCTGCTCGGGGTTGCCCGCCACCGAGCGCAGCAGCCATTCGCGCCAGGCCTGGGCCTCCTCGAAGTAGCCCAGGTTCATGAACGCCAGCAAGGTCATGGTGGCATCGCGCAGCCAGCAGTAGCGGTAATCCCAGTTGCGCTCGCCACCCAGGTGCTCCGGCAGCGAGGTGGTGGCCGCGGCCACGATGCCGCCGGTGGGTGCATAGGTCAGCGCCTTGAGGGTGATCAGCGAGCGCTTGACCCGCGCCGTGTGCTCGCCCACCTGCGGGCAGCGCGCAGCAAACTCGCGCCACTTGTGCGCGGTGTCCAGCAGCGCCTGCTCCGGCTCGAAGGCCGGCTGCAACGGCAGGTGCGATGGCTGGTGGCTCAGGCTGAAGGTGTGGCGCTGCCCGGCCTTCACGCTGAAGCGGCTGCCGGTATGGTGATCGCGTGCGTGGGTGCTTACCGTACTGCGCAGGGTCAGGCGGTCCGGCCCTGCCACCGCCGTCAGGGTCAGCGGGTCGAGCTTCTCGACCCAGGGCACGCTGCTGCCATAGTCGAAGCGCATCACCAGGTCCATGTCGAAGGCCACCTCGCCCTCCAGCCCCTCGACGATGCGCAGCACGCTGTGGTGCGCATCGTCCAGCGGCATGCAGTCGATCAGCCGCGCACGGCCGCTGGCAGTCACGAAGGTGGTGTGCAGGATCAGGGTGTCCTGCTGGTACTCGCGGGTTACCTCCAGTGGCGCTTCGCGCGGCGCGATCTGCCAGCGCCCGTTTTCTTCGTCGCCCAGCAGCGCGGCAAAGCAGGCCGGCGAGTCGAAGCGTGGAAAGCACAGCCAGTCCAGCGAGCCGTCACGGCCCACCAGTGCTGCGCTGCGGCAATTGCCCAGTAGTGCGTAGTCTTCGATGGCGCCCGTCATGAACCTCCCGTCAACCAATGCTGTGCCAGACCCGCCGATCGCGGGCCAGCAGTTCGTCGGCCGCCTGCGGCCCGTCTTCCCCGGCCGCATACGGCTGCACCTCACCGCCCTGCGCCCAGGCGTCCAGGAACGGCTGCACCGCACGCCAGCCGTTCTCGATGTTGTCGGCACGCTGGAACAGCGTCTGGTCGCCCGTCAGGCAGTCGTAGATCAGGGTCTCGTAGCCCGTGGAGGGCTGCATCTTGAAGAAGTCCTTGTAGGCAAAACCCAGCTCGACGTTCTCCATGGCCAGGGTCGGCCCCGGGCGCTTGGCCTGCAGGTCGAACCACATGCCCTCGTTGGGCTGGATCTGGATCTTCAGGTAGTTGGGCTTGGGCCGCTCGGCGTCGCTGTCGCGAAACTGCGCATAGGGCGCCGGCTTGAAGCAGATGGCGATCTCGGTGTCACGCACGCTCATGCGCTTGCCGGTGCGCAGGTAGAACGGCACGCCCACCCAGCGCCAGTTGTCGATCATCACCTTGAGCGCCACGTAGGTTTCGGTCTGGCTATCGGGGTCGACCCGTGGCTCTTCGCGGTAGCCGGCCAGCTTCTTGCGCCCCTGTTTGCCCGCGGTGTACTGCCCGCGCACCGAGTTCTTCAGGGCCATGGCCTTGGACCACGGGCGAATCGCGCCGATCACCTTGGCCTTTTCACTGCGCACCGCGTCCGCGCCAAAGGCGGCGGGCGGCTCCATCGCCACCATCGCCAGCAGCTGGAACAGGTGGTTGGGCACCATGTCGCGCAGTGCCCCGGTGGTGTCGTAGAAGGCGCCACGGGTTTCCACGCCCACCGTCTCGGCAGCGGTGATCTGCACGTGATCGATGTAGTGGTTGTTCCAGAACGCCTCGAACAGGCCGTTGGAAAAACGGCTGACCAGGATGTTCTGTACCGTCTCCTTGCCCAGGTAGTGGTCGATGCGGTAGATCTGCTTTTCGCTCATCACCTTGAGCAGGCAGGCGTTCAGCGCCTCGGCGCTGGCCAGGTCCGAACCGAAGGGCTTCTCCACCACCACCCGACGAAAGCCGTTGGCCTCGTCCAGCAGCCCGGCCGCCCCCAGTTGCTGCACCACGCCGCTGAAAAAACGCGGCGAGGTGGCCAGGTAGAAGATCGCGTTGCCGGTGCGCCCCTTGTCGATGCGCTCGGCGATGGCCTGGTAGGTGGAGGGCTCCATGAAGTCGCCGGTGAGGTAGCCGATGCCCTTGGCCAGGCGCTTCCACAGCTTGTCGTCCAGGCACCGGGTGGCGCCCTCGCCCTGGTCGCGTTCACGCATGAAGGTTTCCAGGCGCTCGGCAAATTCGCCGTCGGTGGCCGGGTTGTGGTCGACCCCGACGATGCGCATGCCTTTGTCCAGCAGGCCGTCGCGGTGCAGGTTGTACAACGCCGGCATCAGCAGGCGTTTGACCAGGTCGCCATTGGCGCCAAACAGGAACAGGGTACAGGCTGGTGCCGCTTCGACGTCGTGTTCACTCATTCGGGCTTCTCGACATGGCCACCAAAACCGAAGCGCATCGCCGACAGCAGCTTGTCACCGTAGGTGCCCTGCTGCTGGCGTGAACGAAAGCGCGCGAACAGTGCGCTGGACAACACCGGTACCGGCACCGCCTGCTCCACCGCCGCATCGATGGTCCAGCGCCCTTCGCCGCTGTCGGACACCGAGCCGCTGTAGCTGCCCAGCTGCGGATCGGCCACCAGTGCATCGGCGGTCAGGTCCAGCAGCCACGAGGTGACCACGCTGCCGCGGCGCCACACCTCGGCGATTTCGGGCAGGTTGAGGTCGAAGCGCTGGTCGGCCGGCAGGCTCTCGCTGGCCTTGGTCTTGAGGATGTCGAAGCCCTCGGCATAGGCCTGCATCAGGCCGTACTCGATGCCGTTGTGGATCATCTTGACGAAATGCCCGGCGCCGGGTGGCCCGGCATGGATATAGCCCTTTTCGGCGCGCTCGCTGGGGCCGGTTCGGCCACGGGTACGTGGAATGTCGCCCTCACCCGGTGCCAGGGTGGCGAACAGCGGCTCGAGGCGTTCGAAAATCGCCTGCTCGCCGCCGATCATCATGCAGTAGCCGCGCTCAAGGCCCCACACGCCACCGGAGGTGCCGACGTCCACGTAGTGCAACTGGCGCTCGGCCAGGTGCTGGGCGCGGCGGATGTCGTCCTTGTAGAAGGTATTGCCGCCGTCGATGATCACATCGTCCGCTTCCAGCAGGTCGGCCAGTTGCGCGATGGTCTGCTCGGTGGCCTCGCCCGCCGGCAGCATCACCCAGACCGCGCGCGGCGCGTCCAGTTGCTGCACCAGTGCGGCCAGGTCGGCGGCGCCTGTGGCGCCCTCGGCCACCAGCGTATCGATGGCGGGCGCGTTGCGGTCATGCACCACGGTGTGGTGCCCCTCGCGCATCAGGCGCCTTGCAATATTGCCGCCCATGCGGCCCAGCCCCACGATTCCCAGTTGCATGTGCCGATGCTCCGTAAAGTGTAGAAAGCCTGCTCAGGCCTTCAAGGTTAGTCCAGGCAGGCCCGGGTTGGTTTCATCGACCAACGGCACGACAGCGATAAACAAAAAAGTTCCCATGACAGGAAAAAGAATTCAGAATCGCGGCCGATCGAGCGTCTACGCTCAAACCATGTACCAAACCAATTGCGAGGTGTGCAATGGGAACCTTGATGTCAGCGAGCCCACCCCAGACCCTTTACGTGAGCGTGCGCCGCGACGAACTGCGCCGCCTCAAGGAAGAACGCGACCAGTTGCAGCGTCAGGTGGCGCAGCTGAGCCTGCTGTTGCAACAGGCCCAGGGCAGCGACAAGGCCGTGGTCACTCTCTAGGCGGCCAGCAGCGCCCGCGCCGAATACACAGCGCCGGCCACCGCCACCAGCAACAGCACCAGCCCCGACAGCCGGGCCACCAGCGCCCGGTGCCGCTGCGCCAGGGCGCCGCGCATCAGCGCGATGTACAGCGCCAGCACCCCCAGGTCGACCACCAGCCACAACGCCGTCAGCACCCCGATGCTGGTGCCGAACGAGGCCGTGACGTGGATGAACTGCGGGAAGAACGCCACGAAGAACAGAATGTCCTTGGGGTTGGCGATACCCACCGCAAAGCCGTGCCACCAGCCACTTGCCCTGGGCGGCGGCGCATCCTCCACGGCTGGCGCACGCAGCGCCCCCAGCCCCAGCCAGGCCATGAACACGCACCCCACCAGCGCCACCGCATTGAGAACCACCGGGCTGAGTGCCAGGCTGCCGGCCAGGATCAGCGCAGCGGCGGCCACCAGCACCAGGGAGGCGGCATTGGCCCCCAGCGCCGTGCGTATGGCCGCCCCGGTGCCCGAACGCCCGCTGGTGCCGACCACCAGCGCCACCACCGGCCCAGGGGTGGCGATCAGAATGAGTACAGTGCCCAGGTAGGCCAACAGCAGCGTGGTGTTCAAAAGAGGCTCCTTTGTCGTCAATGCAGGTCAGGTGCAGAGTGTGCGCAGCTGCATGGCCCTTGAAAAACGCAAAATGCTCTGCCCTACTACGACAAATACTCATCATGGACTGCCCCTGGCATGGTTGAACGTCTGCCCCCGTTGTATGCACTGCGCGCCTTTGAAGTGGCGGCGCGTACCTGTTCGTTCACCCGCGCCGGGGAAGAGCTGGCGCTGACCCAGAGCGCCATCAGCCGCCATATCCGCACCCTGGAAGCCCAGTTCGGTTGCCGCCTGTTCGAGCGCCACGGCCCGCGCCTGCGCCTCACCGATGCCGGGCGGCGTCTGGCCGAGCAACTGGGGGCGGGCTTTGCCCTGATCGAACAGGCCTGCCAGCCGTTTCGCAGCGCTTCGCGCCACCTGCGCCTGAAGGCGCCCTCCACCCTGACCATGCGCTGGCTGCTGGGCTGCATCCAGCGTTACGCCCAGGCCGACACCGTGCAGCTGGCAAGCGTGTGGATGGACGTCGACAGCGTGGATTTTGCCAGCGAGCCCTACGACTGCGCGGTGCTGCTGGGCAATGGGCAGTTCGGTGGGCAGGTCGAGGTGTGCAGGCTGTTCGATGAGCGATTGATCCCGATCTGTGCGCCGGGGTTGCTGGGGGAAGGCGTGTGGGATGCGCAGCGGCTGGCCGGGGTGGCGTTGCTGCACCCGTCCAATGACCGGCGGGACTGGCAGCGCTGGCTGCGCGGGGCGGGCCTGCTCGAGCAGGTCGACCTGCAGCGCGGCACGCTGTTCGATACGCTGGAGCAAGGGATTGCGGCGGCCATGGCCGGGCATGGCGTGTCGATCGGCGACCTGGCGCTGGTGAGCGACGATGTCCGCGCCGGGCGGCTGGCGTTGCCGTTCGAACAGGCGGTGGCAACGGGGGATGCCTACTACCTGGTGTGGCCGGTGGGCAGTGCGTGGCGCGAGAGCATCGAGCGGCTACGGGTGTACCTGCTGGGGCAGTTGCCGGCCTGAAAAACTTCGCGGGTCAAGCCCGCTTCCACAGGTACGGCGCTGGTTTCGAGAACGGCGCTGTACCTGTGGGAGCGGGCTTGACCCGCGATAAGGCCCTCAAGCCCGACCTCAGTTCGAACAGGCGGTGGCAACGGGGAATGCCTACTACCTGGTATGGCCGGTGGGCAGTGCGTGACGCGAGAGCATCGAGCGGCTACGGGTGTACCTGCTGGGGCAGTTGCCGGCCTGAGAAACTTCGCGGGTCAAGCCCGACCTCAGTTCGAACAGGCGATGGCGACGGGGGATGCCTACTACCTGGTGTGGCCGGTGGGCAGTGCGTGGCGCGAGAGCATCGAGCGATTGCGGGTGTACCTGCTGGCCTCTTCGCCGGCAAGGCCGGCCCCTACAGACGGCGCAACCTTGTAGGAGCCGGCCTGGCCGGCGAAGAGGCCCGCAAGAGCGACCTCAGAACCGCGTCGTGGCACTCACCCCGAACGTCCTGCGATCCCCCCGCGCATCCCACGCCACATCGAACGGCAGCGGCACGCTGTCGGTCTTGTACTGCTTGTCGGTGAGGTTGTTCACGTAGGCGGTGAAGTCCAGGTCATATTGCCCGCCCACATGGTACGTGGCGCTGGCATTGCCCAATGTGTAGCCACCCTGCGACACGCTGTGGTCGGCCTGCGCGGTGGGCAGAAAGAAGATCCGGCTCTGGTAGCGCCAGTCGGTGCCCAGGGTGATGTCGTCGCCGTTCTCCAGCGCAATGCGATAACTGCCCCCCACCGCCAGCGTGCGCGACGGCGAACGTGCAATGCGGTTGCCCGAGTAGTCCACGCCCCCCGATTCGAAGTCCTGCAACTCGGTATGCAGCAGCCCCAGCGAGCCATGCAGTTCCAGGTTGGCCAAGGGCAGCGCCTGCAACTCGAACTCGGCACCGCGTATCACGCCCTGGCCGCTGTTGGTCAGCAGCGACACCACCTGCCCGTTGCGCACCGACACCGCGTTCACCTGGATGTCCGAATAGTCGTAGTAGAACACGTTGGCATTGGCGATCAGGCGCTCGTCGAACCACTCGCTCTTGACCCCCAGTTCGTAGGCGTCGACGTTCTCCGGCGCCACCACCGAGGCCTCGGCCTGCACCTGCGCCCCGCCGCTGAAGCCGCCGGAACGAAAGCCCTTGGCATAACGAAAGTACACCCGCGCGTTGTCGTTGAGCTGGTATTCGGGGGTGAAGTCGTAGGTCAGCTTGTTCCAGGTGCGTTTCTCGTCCTGCACCACCGTGGTCGCCAGCGGCCCGCTGTAATGCTTCCACCAGTCGTTGCGGTTGCTGAAGTCGACACTGGCAGCATCCGGCGCGGCCACCCGGCGCAGGTCGATGTCCTTGGTTTCGCGGGTCCAGCGCAGGCCGGCGGTGAAGCTCAGGTCGTCGGTGGCCTGCCAGGTGCTGCTGCCAAACAGCGCGAAGCTGTCGGTCTTCTGGTCGATGTCGGTACGCCCGAAGTCGGCCACGCCGAAGGCCTGGTTGTAGGCTTCGGGGAACAGCGCGTTGCTGTTGTGGCTGTCGAGCTGTTCGTGGAACAGGTGGGTGCCGACGATCCAGCTCACCGGCTGGTTCTTCGCCGACGACAGGCGCAGCTCCTGCGATACCTGCTTCCAGCGGTCGTCGTTATAGCCACGGCCGAACTCGTAGATGCTCATGTTCGGGCTCTGGGCCTTTTCGTGCACGTCGTCGAAGGCGGTGATCGAGTCCAGTTGCAGCTCGCCAAGGTCCCACTTGAGCGCCAGTTGCAGGCCGTTGTGCTCGATGCGGTCATCGGCCTTGCCGGTGAAGGCGACCTTGTCGGAGGCAGGCTTGGGCGCGGGCCCGAACAGCGTGCTGCCGCCCGGCCCGGCACCCCAGGCGCGGGCCACGATACCTTGCCCCTTGTAGTCACGGGCGTGCAGCTGCAGGGTGGCCTGCAGGTCGTCGTTGACCTGGGCCAGCAGTTGCAGGCGCAGGGCCTGGTCGTGGATGTCGCCGGCGGTATGGCCATCGACCTCGTTCTTGAGCTGGCCGTCGCTGCTCTGGTCGATGAACGCCACCCGCGCGGCCAGGCGGTCCTTGACCAGGGTATCGCCGTAGGCACCTTCGTACAGGCGCGAATTGTAGTTGCCCAGGTCGAGCTTGAAGTAGCCGTTGGCGCCGTCTTCGAAGCTTGGCTTGCGCGACACGAAGTTGATCGCGCCACCGGTGGTGTTCTTGCCCCACAGCGTGCCTTGCGGGCCGCGCAGCACCTCGACGCGCTCCATGTCGTAGAGCGGGAAGCCGGTGGCCACGTGCGGGTCGATGTACACGTCATCGGTATAGATGCCCACCGGGTACACGGTGGTCGAGGCCATGTCGCCCGAGCCCATGCCGCGGATGTACCAGCGCGGGCGCTGGTGCCCGGCGAACTCGGGGGCGATGGCGTTGGGCACGTTCTGCAGGGCCTTGCCGGCACTGAAGCCGCCGCCGCTGCGGTCGATCTGGCGGTCACTGACCACCGAGATCGCCGAGGGTACGTCCTGTACCGATTCTTCGCGCTTCTGCGCGGTCACGGTGACGGTGGGCAAGGCGTCGGCGGGCGGTGCGGCGGCAAGCGCAGCGGCGCCGTGCAACGTGGCGGCAATGGCCAGGGCAAGGGGTAGATAGGCGGTAGGGGAAGGCATGGCGGGGGTTCCGATGAGTCAGGGTAAGCGGACTATCGCAAGCGGCGTGCCAATGATACATGTACTTGATTTATATGAGTTTTATGGATAAACAGCGAGCGTACTGCTGGCCAGGCAACAGTGAGGCAGCAGTGGGTTGTGTGCCAGGCATCAGGGCCTGTTCACCGGCAAAATGCTGCCCTGCGACAACGCCTTGATTTAAGGTAGGCGCTTGCTGCCACCCACCAGGAGCCTGCCGATGATCCGCCCCGCCACCGCCCACGACGTTGCACCTGTACAGGCACTGATCGAGGCTGCCTATGCGCTGTACATTCCACGCATCGGTGCCAAACCGGGGCCGATGCTGGAGGATTACGCCGCGCTGATCGCCCAGGGTCGGGTCGAGGTATTCGAAGAGCAGGGTCAGGTGCTCGGTGTGCTGGTGCTGATCGCCCAGGCCGATGGCCTGTTGCTCGACAATGTCGCGGTAAGCCCGGCCGCTCAGGGCCGCGGGCTGGGGCGACAACTGATGGCGCATGCCGAAGCGCGGGCCCGGCAGTTGGGGCTGGAGGTGGTGCGGCTGTACACCAATGAAGCGATGAGCGAAAACCTGGGGCTGTATGAGCGGCTGGGTTATCGCGAAACCCACAGGGCCGTGCAGGCGGGGTTTCGGCGGGTGTTCATGGAGAAGCGGCTGGGCGACTGAAGTGCTTGGCCGGCAAGGCCGACGCCTACAGGCGTAGCGCTGAACCTGTAGGCGCCGGCCTTGCCGGCGAAGGGGTGTCTCAGTCTTCCAGCGGCTTGGGCGGCGCAGCCGGCTTGGCGGGCTTGGCCGGTTTGGCATGCTTGCCCGGCTTGCCCTCTGGCGCAGGCTCGGCGGCGGGCGCTGCGACCGTCGGCGCCACAATGGCCTTTTCGCTGGCCGGCAACTGGTCGACCGCCGCGAAGATCTGCTCCGGCTCCACCGTGCCGTCATGCTCGATGATGTGCTTCTCTCCGTCCTTGCCCACCAGCACCACCTGGGTGCCCTTGCGCGCGCCCAGGCTGAGTTCGCGAATCAGCGCCATGGTGGTCTGCTGCTCGAGGTTCTTGTCGTCACGCTTGCCGACCATGCCCGCCACGCTGTAGAGCACCAGGTTGCGCTCCTCGAACTTGCTCTTGGTCGCCGGGTCCTTGAGGGCCTCGTTCAGGGTGCGCAAGGTCGGGTCGGCGGTGCTGGGGGCAATCACGATCAGGGGTCTGGACTTGCCCAGGTCAACGGCCAGGGGCGCGTCGTCGGCGAGCAGCGGGCTGGCGACTGCCAGCAGGGTGGCGAAGGTCAGTGACCGAACAAGCATGTGCATCTCCTTCTTGTTTCCATGCACCAAAGACTACAGATCAAAGCGAAAGATCCGAGCGAGCCTAAACGACTGCCCGCGTGTGTGGACGTTTACAAAAGTAACTTTCGGTTTCAAGGGTAGCTGTGCATGTGCAGAGGATAGCTGAAGGTCAGGGATGTGTCGGGCCACTGGCCCCTTCGCCGGCCAGGCCGGCTCCTGCAGGTTCGCTCAATGGTGGTGTGCAGGGGCGCAACAGCCCCATCAGAACAACCCCATCTGCCGATCGATCAGGGTGCTGAAGTCATCCCCCACAAACGGCAGTATCGCATCGGCCACCGGCTGCAGCTGCCGGGTCAGGTAATGCTCGTAGTCGATGCCGTTGCGCCGGTTTTCCAAAGGCTCGGGCCCGGCCAGGGTCATCACGTAGCTGATCCACCCGCCATTCTGGTACTGGCGTGGCCGCCCCTGGCTGTCGTTGAACTCGTCGGCCATACGCGCCGCCCGCACATGCGGCGGCACGTTGCGCTGGTAGTCGTCCAGGGGCCGGCGCAGGCGCTTGCGGTAGACCAGCTGATCGTCCAGCTCCCCGGCCAGGGTGCGCTGCACGTAGTCCTTCACATAGGCCTGGTGCGGCCTGCGCTCGAAAATGCGCTGGTACAGCTCCTGCTGAAAGTGCTGTGCCAGCGGCGACCAGTCGGTGCGCACGGCCTCCAGGCCCTTGTAGACCATCTCGTCGGGCCCGCCCTCGCGGTGCACCAGGCCTGCATAGCGCTTCTTGCTGCCCTCCTCGGCACCGCGGATGGTGGGCATCAGAAAGCGCTTGTAGTGGGTTTCGTACTGCAGCTCCAGCGCACTGTCCAGGCCGTACTCATCGCGCAGGTGCTCGCGCCACCACTGGTTGACCTGCTGCACCAGGGCACGCCCGATCTCCCCGGCCTGCGCCTCGTCATGGGCCCGCTTGAGCCACACGAAGGTCGAGTCGGTATCGCCATAGATCACCGTGTAGCCCTGGGCCTCGATCAGTTCGCGGGTACGGCGCATGATCGCGTGCCCGCGCATTGTGATCGACGACGCCAGGCGCGGGTCGAAAAAGCGGCAGCCACTGGAACCAAGCACCCCGTAGAAGGCGTTCATGATGATCTTCAGCGCCTGCGACAGCGGCGCATTGTGTTCGCGCTTGGCCTGCTCGCGGCCCTGCCACACGCGCTCGACGATGGCCGGCAGGCAATGCCGGGTGCGCGAGAAGCGTGCGCCGCGAAAACCCGGCACCGAGTGTTCGTCATCCGGCTCGCGCAGGCCCTCGACCAGGCCGATAGGGTCGATCAGGAAGGTGCGGATGATCGACGGGTACAGGCTCTTGTAGTCCAGCACCAGCACCGACTCGTACAGGCCGGGGCGCGAATCCATCACGAAGCCGCCGGGGCTGGCCTCGTCCGGGCGCCCGCCCAGGCTTGGGGCGACGAAGCCCTGGCGGTGCATCAGCGGTATGTACAGGTGACAGAACGCCGCCACCGAACCGCCGCTGCGGTCGGCCGGCAGGCCGGTGACCGTGGCGCGTTCGAGCAGAAAGGTCAGCAGCTCGGTCCTGGCGAAGATGCGCGTGACCAGCTCGCAGTCCTTGAGGTTGTAGCGCGCCAGGGCCGGCTTGTCCTCGGCGAACATGCGGTTGATTTCGTCCATGCGCTGGTACGGCGTATCGATGGCCTTGCCTTCGCCGAGCAGGGTCTGGGCGACGTTCTCCAGGCTGAACGAGGGGAAGCTCCAGGTCGCCGACCGCAGCGCCTCGATGCCGTCGATGATCAGGCGCCCGGCAGCGGCGGCAAAAAAGTGCGTGCGACTGCCGTGCTCGCGCCATTCCATCACCTCGCCGCCGCGCCCCAGGCGCAGCGGCACCTGCAACTGCTGGGCATGGGCGTGCAGCACGCGCAGGTCGAACTGCACCAGGTTCCAGCCGATGATCGCGTCGGGGTCGTGCCGGGCCATCCAGTCGTTCAGGCGCTCCAGCAGCTGGGCACGGCTGGCGCAGTACTCCAGGTCGAAGTCCACGCCACTGGCGTCGCCGTTGGCCGGGCCGAGCATGTACACCTGGCGCTGGCCACAACCTTCCAGGGCAATCGAGTACAGCTCGCCGCGCTCGGTGGTCTCGATGTCCAGCGACACCAGGCGCAGGTTCGGCCGGTAGTCCGGGGCCGGCTTGAGCTGGGCGTCGAGCAGCAGGCCGTCGGCATCGCGGCGGCCGCTGAACGTCACCGGGGCAGTGATGAAGCGCTCCATCAGGTAGCGCTCGGGCGGGCGGATGTCGGCTTCCAGCAGGTCGACGCCCGCGGCGCGCAGGCGTTTTTCCAGCTGCATCAGCTGGCGATGCTGGCGGCAGTACAGGCCCAGCACCGGTCGGTGGCGGAAGTCGCACAGCGCCAGCTCGCGCAGCTCGACGTCGCGTTCGGTGCGCAGCACCGCCTCGACATGGGCACGCTGGGTGGCGGCGACGAACGCCCCCGACGTCTGCCAGGGCAGGCGCAACTGGCGCGGGCCCTGGTCGGTCGCCAGCCAGAACTCCACGCATGTGCCCTCTGGCGTATCCCGCCAGTGCCGGGTCAGGACAAAGCCCTGTTGAACCTCCACCGCTGCAACCTCGTACCCCTGTCAATGCGCCGATTCTACCTGATAGTGCCGGGCTTACCCGGCATTGCGCCGCCCCAGCGGAAAACCGTGCCGGTGCGAACGCAGGGTCAGGGTCAACGCCAGCCCCACCAGCGCCAGCAGCAGCCACGGGAAACTCTGCACGCCCCAGTGGCTCAGCAGCACGCCGCCCACCAGCCCGGCCACGGCGATGGCCAGGTTCCACACGGTGACGATCATCGACTGCGCCACGTCCGCACCCTCGCCCGCCGCATCGGCACTGGCGGTCTGCAGCAGGGTGCCGGCACCGCCGAAGCTCAGGCCCCACAGCGCCACACTGAAGTACACCAGCAGCGGCGCACCGGTAGCCAGGCCCAGCAGCACCGACGCCACGCCGAAACCGACCAGGCTGCCCAGCACCAGCCGGCGCAGGTGGCGGTCGATCAGCGCGCCCACCACGCCAATCCCCATCAGCGCGGCGCAGCCGAACAGCAGCAGTACCGGGCCGGTGCTGCCGGCCATGCCGCCGGCCTGCAGAAACGGCACGATGTAGGTGTACAGCACGTTGTGCGCCAGCACCCAGGTGAAGATCACCGCCAGCACCGCGCTCACCCCGGGGGTGGCCAGCACCTGGCCGATGGCGGCACGCCTGCCGGCCGGCTGGCCGTCGAAGTCAGGCACGCTGAGCAGCACCCAGCCCATCAGCACCAGGGTCGCCAGCGATACCAGCACGAAGGTGCTGCGCCAGCCCAGCAGGTCGCCCAGCCAGGTGCCCGCCGGCACCCCCAGCGACAGCGCCAGGGGCGCGCCGATCATGGCCACCGCCATCGCCCGGCCCTGCTGGCTCACGCTGACCATGCGCCGTGCGTACCCGGCAATCACGCCCCACGCCAGGCCGGCCGCCACCCCGCACATGAAGCGCGCCGCCAGGGTCAGGCTGTAGTGCTCGGACACCGCCGTCACCGTGTTGAACACGCCGAAGCCAAGCACCGCCAACATCAGCACCCTGCGTCGGCGCCAGCCCTGGGTCAGGGTCACCAGCGGGATCGCCGCCAGCAGCGAGCCCAGCGCATAGGCCGTGACCAGTTGCCCGGCCATCGCCTCGCTGACCTGCAGGCCGCTGGCGATGTGCCCCAGCAGGCCGGCCGGCAGGGTCTCGGTGAGAATCGCGATAAAGCCGGCCATCGACAACGCCAGCAGGCCGGACAACGGGAACGCCGGTTCGGCCTCCACCCCTGCTGCGGCCTGGGCCGGGCAACTGCTCTGGGACATGGTGCAAACTCCTGAAATAAAAAAGTGACTGCACGGTAATCCTTCCCGCCACTGCGGAAAAAGACGGGTAGAATTCCGCACAATCCGGACACACCTGTCCGCAATCGGAGAACGACCATGGACAGCCTCAGCGGCTTCGTGGTGTTTGTGAAAGTGGCCGAAACCCGCAGTTTCGTGGCCGCCGGCAAGGCCCTGGGGGTCAGCGCCTCGGCGGTGGGCAAGCGCGTGGCGCGGCTGGAGAGCCGGCTGGCGGTACGCCTGTTCCACCGCAGCACCCGCAGCATCACCCTCACTGCCGAGGGCGCGCTGTTTCTGGAGCGCAGCCGGCGCATCCTGGCCGAAATCGAAGCCACCGAAGCCGAGCTGTCCCAGGCCAGCCAGGCCCCGCGCGGCAAGCTGCGGGTGAGCCTGCCCCAGGTCAGCAGCATGATCGTGCCGCTGCTCAGCGACTTCATCGGGCAGTACCCGCAGATCGAACTGGACCTGGACTTCAGCGACCGCATGGTGGATATCGTCGGCGAAGGTTTCGACGTGGTATTGCGGGCCGGCGAACCCTCCGATTCGCGTCTCAATGCCCGCCGCCTGGGCGACTTCCGGCATGTGCTGGTGGGCTCGCCGGCCTACTTCGCCGAGCACGGCACACCGCGCCATCCCCGCGAGCTGGCCCGTCACGCCGGGCTGCACTACCGCTTCCTGACCACCGGCAAACTCCAGCGCTGGCCACTGCGCCGCGCCGACAACGGCGCCGACCACGAGGTGCCGGTGTCGATGGTGTGCAACCACCTGGAAACACGCATCTGCTTTGCCATGCGCGGCCACGGTATCGCCTGCCTGCCGGACTTCACCATCACCCAGCAACTGGAACGCGGCGAATTGGTGACGGTACTGGATGAACACCTGGACCACGGCGGTTGTCTGTACCTGTTGTGGCCATCGGGGCGACAGATGTCGCCCAAGCTGCGGGTATTCATCGACTTCATGGAGCAACGGCTGTTTGCCCCGGTGCCGCCAACCGCTAGAATGCCGACCCAGGAGCCCCACCCAACCATGGATAGCCGGATACCGACATGAACAGCGCTGCCCTTTTTTCGCGGATGGAACGTTAACGTGTTTTCTGCCTGTCGCTACATCAGCCTGCTCTGTCTGCTGCCCACCCTGGCCCTGGCCGATGAGGTGCGCCTCGACCCCCACGCCGACCTGCTGTACCGCCAGGCCCTGCCGTTTCTGGAGCAGGCCGATGCACGCAGCCGTGCCCTGCCACTGACCCCCGAGCCCGGCGACCAGGAGCTGATCGGCGAGGTCGAGGCGCTGGGGCGCATCCTGGAACCGGCGGTGGCGCTGCTGCGCAAGGCGGCCGAACTCGACCACCCGGTGGCGCAGTACCGCCTGGCGCTGTTCTACATCACCTACCTGCCGCAGAACGACATCGCCAGGTCCGCCTGCCCGCTGCTCGAAGCCAGCATTCGCCAGGGCTTCGCCCCGGCCGCCCTGGGCATCACCACCTGGTGCCCGGCCTTCAGCGACAGCGCCGACTACCGCCAGGCGCTGGAACGCATACCGCTGAACAACACCCTGTACGCCCCCTATTACCCGCAGCCGGCGGTGCGCCTTGAATGCAATCGCCAGCAGCCCCAGGGGCTGAACATGCAGTGGGGGCGCCAGCGTGACTTCCAGGCCGAGGTCTACCGCCTGCTGGGCACCATCGACCCGGGCCAGCGCCTGACCTACTACCAGAAGGCCGTCGACATCAATGGCTGCCTGCCGGCGCAGCGACGCCTCACCAGCCAGCGCTGAAGTACGCGGGCACCGCAAGATCGTACAAGGCAAGCGCCCACGGCTCTGGCATCCTGTGCAACCGACCCCAAGCGTGTGTTGTCATGTCCCGTTCTGCCGTTGCCCGCACTGCCTACATCCAAGGCTCGATCGCCTGCCTGCCGCTGTCGCTGGCGGTGGCCCCCTGGGGGCTGCTGGCCGGTTCCATGGCCATCGAGGCCAACCTCACCCCGCTCGAAGGCCAGGGCCTGTCGGCCATCGTGTTCGCCGGCGCCGCGCAACTGGTGGCCATCGGCATGCTCAAGGGCGGCGCCAACCTGTTCTCGATCCTGCTCACCACCCTGCTGCTGACCTCCCAGCACCTGCTGTACGGCCTGTCGATGCGCCCGGTGATCGCCGACCTGCCGCTGCGCTGGCGGCTGGGCCTGGGCTTTCTGCTGACCGACGAATTCTTCGCTCTCACCAGCCAGTACGACCGCCAGCAGTTCAACCGCTGGTACGCGCTGGGCGTGGGCCTGACCTTCTACATTGCCTGGAACCTGTTCACCCTGGCCGGCATTGTGCTGGGGCGCAACATCCCGCACCTGGACCAGCTGGGCCTGGACTTCTCCATCGTCGCCACCTTCGTGGCGCTGATCGCGCCGCTGGTACGCAACCTGGCCACAGTGGTGTGCGTGGCGGTGGCCCTGTTCAGCTCGGTGCTGTTCAGCTACTGGCACTGGGAAACCGCGCTGGTGCTGGCCGGGCTGCTGGGCATGAGCGCAGGCTTCATCTGCCAGAAACTGACCGGAGCACGCACATGATCATGCTGCTGATCGTTGCCATGGGCCTGCTGGTGTTTCTCAACCGCTACGCCTTTCTCGAACCCCGCCTGCCGTTGCGCCTGAGTTCCAATGCGCGGCAGTTCCTGGGGTTTGCCGTGCCGGGCATGCTCACCGCCATTTGCGGGCCGATCGTGTTCATGCCTGACCACCAGCTCGACCTGAGCCTGGCCAACCCCTACCTGCTGGGGGCGATCGTGGCCGTCGTGCTGGTGCTGTGGACCCGCAGCGTGCTGCTGAGCATGTTGCTGAGCATGGGGTTGTTCTTCGTGCTGCGCTGGTGGTTGAACGGCGCCCCATGAAAACCGTGCTGCGTGAACAGACCCGCCTGTGGCAGGCCCAGGCGCTGGGCGACATCGAGATGCTGCATGCGCGCTACGTGCAGCAGCGCTTCGCCCCGCATGTGCACGAAGGCTACGTGATCACCATCATCGAGTCCGGTGCACAGCGCTTCTGGCACCGTGGCAGCGAGCACCTGGCGCCCGAGGGCAGCATGGTGCTGATCAACCCGGACGAGCTGCACACCGGTGCCAAGGCGCATGCCCACGGCTGGCGCTACCGTGGCTACTACCCCGAGCAGGAGCGCATCACCTCGGTGCTGGACGAGCTGGAGCTCAAGCGCGGCGGCCTGCCCATCTTCAAGGCCAGCGTGCTGCACGACCCGCAGCTGGCGCGTGCCTTCAGTGGCTTGCACAGCCTGGCCGAGCATGGCGCCAGTGCGCTGGAGCAGCAGACCGCGTGGCGCGAGGCGGTGTTGCTGCTAGTGCAGCGTCATGCCGGGGCGCGCGAGGCGCGTGCACCGGGGCAGGAGCCGCAGTCGGTGGCCAGGGCCAAGGAGCTGATGGATAGCCGGCTGGCCTACCCGCCGTCGCTGGAGGAGTTGGCGCTTGCGGTGGGGTTGTCGCCGTTTCATTTTGCCCGGGTGTTTCGCCAGGCTACCGGCCTGCCGCCGCATGCCTGGCTCAAGCAGCGCCGGCTGAGCCGTGCGCGGGAATTGCTCAAGGCTGATTGCCTGCCGTTCAACGTTGCGTTTGCGCTGGGGTATTCGGACCAGAGTCATCTGAACCGGCAATTCAAGCAGGCGTACGGCGTGACGCCGGGGGAGTATCGGCGGGCGTGTTCGATGTGAGGTGCCGGGCTGCCCCCCACGACCTGGAGCCAATGCAGGAGCCGGCCTTGCCGGCGAAGGGGTCAGCCCCTCACCCATGCACCCAGCGCCGATGCAGCCCTCGCGCCAGTGCATCCAGCATGAAGCCCAGCACCCCGATCACCAGCACCATCGCCATCAGCTCCGAGTACGCCAGCCGGTCGCGGGTATCCAGAATGAAATACCCCAGCCCCGCACTCACCCCGAGCATCTCGCACGGCACCAGCACGATCCACACTATGCCGATGGCCAGCCGCACGCCGGTCAGCACATGCCCCACCACCCCCGGCAGGATCACCTTGCGCAAGGTCTCCCAGCGCGTGGCGCTCAGGCTGCGGCTCAACTGCAACCAGCGCGGGTCGAGCTGACGCACACCCGCCGCCGTGTTGAGCAAGATCGGCCACAACGCGGCAAACGCCAGCAGGAAGTAGATCGGCGCATCACCCACCCCCATCAGCATCACCACCACCGGCATCCACGACAGCGGCGAGATCATGCGCAGGAACTGGAACGCCGGGGTGGTCGCCGCGTCCAGGCGCCGGTAGCTGCCCACCAGCAAACCCAGCGGCACGCCCACCAGCAACGCCAGCACCAACCCCACCAGAATGCGCTTGAGGCTCACCGCCACATGCTCGTACAGCTCGGCATGCCCCAAAAGCTCCAGCAGGCTGGCAAAGGTGGCCTGCGGCGCAAACCGCAAGGCCAGCCCGTCACCGCCGAACAGCACGATCCCACCCCACCACAGCAACAACAGCACCAGCAGCCCGGCGATACCCAGGGCCGCGTGTTTGACTGGCTTGACCATCAGACCGCGAACTCCTCGCTGCGCTCGAAGCTGTCGGGCAAGCCGAAGGCCTTGAGCCCGCCAACGGCACCGATGGCGTTGCGCACGAAGCGGTCATCCACCAGGTCGCGGGCGGTCTGTTGCGGGTCCAGTGCGGCCAGGAAGCCCTTGTCGCCTTCGATCAGGGTGTCCTTGAGGCGGCGCACCAGTTCCTCGGTGTAGCTGGGGAACGGGTACGGCTGGAAGTCGATGCGCTGCTCGTCCCACTGCGCATGCCGGATCGCCCCGCTCTGCACATACTGTTCGCGGCTGTCGGCAGCCGGCGTGAGCACCCGGCCCAGCACCTCGGGGGCATGCGGGGTGTAGCGGTTGGCACCGCTCTTGGACAGAATCTGCGCCGCCTCGGCGCGGTGATCGCGGGTCCACAACTGGGCCTTGACGATGGCGTTGACCACCTTCTGCGACCACTCGGGGCGGTTGTTCAGGTCGTGCTCGTGCATGAACACCACGCAGCATGCATGGTTGCGCCACACGTCCCCGGTAAAGCGCTGCACGCGCCCGACCTTGAGTTCCTCGGCCAGGGCATTGAACGGCTCGGCGACGATGTAGCCGGCAATGCGCTTGCTGGCCAACGCCGGCGGCATGTCCGAAGGCGGCAGCACCACCAGGTTGACCTCGTTGGCCGCCACCGCAGCCGCCGCCGCCCGCGACACCGGCTCCAAGCCGTTATCACGGAACAGTTGCTGCACCACCACGTTGTGAATGGAGTACCAGAACGGGATCGCCACCGTCTTGCCGCCCAGCTGCTTCACCTCGGTGATGTCCGGGGCCACGGTCAGCCCCGAGCCGCCCACGTGGTTCCAGGCCACCACCTTGGCCGGCACCTTGCTGCCGTAACGCGCCCATACGGTCATCGGCGACAGCAGGTGGATCACGTTGACCTGCCCGGAAATGAACGCCTCGATCACCTGCGCCCAGCTGCGCAGCAGCACCGGGCGCTCGGCCTTGATGCCCTCGGCCTCGAACAGGCCGTTGTTGTGCGCCACCAGCAGCGGCGTGGCGTCGGTGATCGGCAGGTAGCCGATGCGCACCGGCGCATCCGGCTCGGCGGCGGCACGCGCCTGCAGGCTGCTCAGCAGCGGCATCGCACCGGCGGCACTGAGCACCGCGCTGAGTTTGAGAAAATCACGACGAGTGTGGGTGAAGTCGTCCAGGCACATGGGCAGTCTCCGACGGCGTAGGCAAAGAATCGGTTGGGGAAGTGTGGGTGCGGCTCGCCCGCCGAAGGGTCTTGAGAATCTCGATGCGCAACGCGCCCAGTGCCTCGACCTGCTGCTCACGCGGGTGCGCCAGGTCGATGGGCCATTGGCCGAGGGTCCGCGCCGGGTGGTCGCCCAGTAGCAGGATGCGGTCGGACAACAGCAGGGCCTCGTCGATATCGTGGGTGATCAGCACCGCAGCGGTGCCGTGTTCGGCGATCACGCTCAGCAGCAGTTGCTGCATGTCGGCGCGGGTCACTTCGTCCAGCGCGCCAAAGGGCTCGTCCAGCAGCAGTACATGGGGCTGGCGCGCCAGGCAGCGCGCCAGCGCGGTGCGCTGGGCCATGCCGCCGGACAACTGCGCCGGGTAATGCTGGCGTGCATGCTGCAGGCCCACGGCGGCGATCGCATGGTCGATGCGCGCCTCGCGCTCGGCCTTGGCCAAACGCGGCTGGCGAGCGAAATCCAGGCCGAAGGCGACGTTGCTTTCCAGGCTCAGCCAGGGCAGCAGGCTGGGGTCCTGGAACGCCACCGCCACCCGTGGATGCGGGCCGTCCAGCGGCTCGCCGAGCAGGCTCACGCGACCATCGCGCGCCGCCTGCAAGCCGGCCAGTACCCGCAGCAGGCTGGACTTGCCCACCCCGCTGGGGCCCAGGATCGACACCACTTCGCCCGGCGCCAGGTCCAGGTCGAAGCCTTCGAGCAGGGTTTGCCAGCCCTGTTCGCGGGCGTAGCCCAGGCTGATACCGCGGGCCTGCAGTACCACCTTGCTCATGCTGCGCGTGCCTGGCGTTGCAGCTCGGCGCGCAGTTGCACCAGGCTCGGGGTCACGATCGGCACGAACGCCGACTCGCGCCAGCGCCGCGCAAAGCCTGCGCCGTACTCGCTCAGGTAGGCCTTGCCGCCGCTGGCCTGCAGCTCCAGTTGCAGCGCCTCGCCAACGATCTCGGCCAGGCTGATGCGCACCTTGAACAGCGACGCCGGGTTGCCCAGGAAGCGCCCGTCGAGCAGGCCGGCCTTGAGCTCGCTCACCACATCGGCCAGCAGCTCGCGCTGCGCCTCGAGGGTTTGCGCCAGCACCGAACGCACCCCCTGCAGGTGCCCCTGCGCTTCCTGCAAGGCGCGCCGCGCCAGGCCGATGGCCATGCCGCACTGCAGGCCCAGGAACGCCGGGCGCACCGCCGGCAGGAACTGCCGGGCATCCTCATGCAGCAGCCAGTCGCGGCCCAGGGCCACCTGATCGAAATCCAGCGCGGCGGTATTGCTCGACTGCAGGCCCATCAGTTGCAGGTCGGGGGAACGCTGCACCCCCGCGATGCCGTCAGGGATCGCCACCACGAACGGTGCACCGCCTTCGGCGCGGTCGATGGCGGCCGCCACCACGAAGCCGCCCTTGCGCAGGTTGGTGACCCAGTGCAGGCGCCCGTTGAGCGCCCAGCCCTGCTCGCCGCGCGCCGTGGCGCTGACCTGCAGCGACTCGATGCCGGACAGAAACTTCATTGCGTTGGAGAGCCCGGTGGCACCGGCCAGCTCACCGCTGAGCAACGACGGCAGCAGGCGCTCGCGCAGGGCGCTGTTGGGGCTGTGCAGCAGGTATTCGATAAAGGCCCGCTGGCCCCAGAACACGAAGGCGGCGGCCAGCGAATAGCTGGCAACGCTGGCCACGGTTTCCACGGCGTCGGCCACACTGGCGCCGCTGCCGCCCTGAAGCGGGTCCACACCCACACCCAGCACCTTGGCTGCGGCCAGTTGCCCCAGCACCTGCTGCGGGTCGCACCGGCCCTGGTCGAGCGCCTCGGCATTGGCCTCCAGCCAGTGCTGCAATACGGGATCAAGCATGTTCTTTCCTCCTTAGAACAGGGCGCCAGCCACACACTGGCGCCACGGGGCTCACTGAGCGTCGGCCTGCCAGCGGTACTTGGCCAGCTCGTCATTGAGCGGCGTGCGCGCAAACACGTTGGCGAAATTGCACAGCGTGGCCAGGCTCACCCCCAGGATAACTTCCAGGGCATGGCCTTCGGTGTAACCGGCCTCGCGAAACTCAGCGTAGGTGGCATCGCTCACATTGCCACGGGTGGCAATCACTTCGCGGGCAAACTTCGCCAGGGTTTCGAGCCTGGGCGATGGTAACTCGCCGCGCGCACGCAGGGCCTGCACCACTTCTTCGGGCAGCTTGGCCTTGTTCAACGCCACCGCCGTATGGCCGGCCACGCAGAAGTCGCAGCCGTGCTGGGTGGCGGCAATCAGCTGCACCACTTCGCGCTCGGCCAGGCTCAGCTCGGCCTTGCCATTGAGCGCCGAAACCGTCACATAGGTTTCCAGCGCGGCCGGCGCGTTGGCCAGCACGCCCAGCAGGTTGGGAATGAAGCCGGAATTCTTCTGCGCGTTCTCCAGGAACGGGCGCGCGGCTTCCGGGGCGCTTTGCACGGTGTGTAGAGTGATGCGTGACATGGCGTGGTCTCCTGCATACTGAAGGTGTTCGCCAAGTCTGTTGGTTATAAGAAAACCGATCCATATTCTACAGTCGCGATTACTTGCTCCAGAGTGTTTCCATTAGATGATTTCTTCCAGCGTTTTGGTCGATTGGTTATTAGAGCGTCTGGAACTGGACGCCAGCCTGTTCCATGTGGGGCGCTACTGCGGTGGCTGGCACGCCAGCACCCAGGGCCTGGCCCGGGCCAGCTTTCACGTGGTGGTGCAGGGCCACTGCTGGCTGCACATCGACGGCCAGCCCGAGCCGCAGCGGCTGGAGGCCGGCGAGGCGGTGTTCCTGCTGCGCGACCTGCCCTATCGCCTGTCCGACAGCGCCGACAGCGACACCGCGCGCTGCCAGCCGCGCATCCCGATGCAGGCACTCGACAGCCAGGCGGCGGATGGCGTGGGGCTGGTGTGCGGGTTCTTTCACTTCCAGCCGGGGCTGTCGTCGCTGATGGCCGAGTCGCTGGCCGACTGGATCATCCTGCGCACCGGCGACCCGTCGCTGCAGGCGGCGCGGGCGCTGTTCGAGCTGATTCTGGAGGAATGCCAGCGCACCCCCGCACCCTCCTCCACCCTGCTGGAGCGCCTGAGCCAGTTGCTGTTCTTGTACGTGCTGCGCCAGCAGGTGAGCGACAACCAGGACCTTGGCGGCCTGGTCGCCCTGGCCCGTCACCCCGCGTTCGCCCCGCTGCTGGAGCAGTTGATCGAACACCCCGAACAGCCCTGGTCGCTGGAGAGCATGGCCGCCTGCACAGGGCTGTCGCGCTCGGCCTTCTTCAAGCGTTTCAACGAGCTGGCCGGCCAGTCGCCGGGCCAGGTGCTGCTGGCGCTGCGCATGCGTCACGCCTGCCAGTTGCTCAAGGCCAACAACACCGTCGAGCAGGTCTGCGCAGCGGTGGGCTACCAGTCCATCGCCGCCTTCACCCGGGCGTTCGGCAAGGCCATCGGCGTGCAGCCCGGCGCCTACCGCCGCCAGCACGAGGGCCGCTGAAACAAAGGCTGTGCGGTAATCGAACAGAACCCGTCGTCGCCCCCTAAAGTCATGCGCCACGCCTCCGATAGCAGCCTACCCACCGCACAGAGTGGGGGTATTTTTTACTGCCAGGAGTAATGCCCGCATGCTTGCCGACCTCAAGATCCGCACCGGAATGTTCTGGGTGCTGCTGCTGTTCAGCGCCACCCTGCTGTTTTCCACCGTCAGCGCCTGGCGGGCGGCGGTGGGCAGCGACGCGCAGATCAACGAGCTGGACCAGACCGCCCAGCAGTCCGACCGCCTCAATAACGCGCTGCTGATGGCGATTCGCGCCAGTGCCAACGTGTCGTCGGGCTTTATCGAGCAGCAAGGCGGCCACCTCGACAGTGCCAAGGCGCGCCTGGCCATGTCGCAAAAGCTGCTGGGCGACAGCCAGGCGCTGGTCGACGCCTTCGTCACCAACACCCATGAGCCGGCGCAAAAGGCCCTGGCCCAGGACCTGCAGCGCACCTTCGCCGACTACGCCAACGCCGTGGCCGGGCAGCGCGCCGCCACGCTCAAGGGCTCGCTGGACGACTACTTCACCGTCAACGTGGATGCCGGCAACGCCATGCGTGCCCTGCAGGCGCTGCGTCAGCAACTGGTGGCAGCCCTGGCCGAGCGCAGCCGGCAGATCATGGCCGAGTCCGACCAGCGCCTGGCCACGGCCCAGTGGCTGAGCGTGCTGCTGGGGCTGTTGACCCTGGTGCTGGCCGCCGTGTGCTGGGCCTTTATCGTCGCCCGTGTGCTGCGCCCGCTGCGCGAGGCCGGCGTGCATTTTCAGCGCATTGCCGGGGGCGACCTGAGCGTGCCGGTGACGGTACGCAGCCACAACGAGATCGGCCAGCTGTTCGCCGAACTGGAGCGCATGCAGCACAGCCAGCGCGATACCCTGGGGCAGATCACCGCCTGCGCCACGCAGCTGTCCAGCGCCGCCCAGGCCCTGGACAGCGTGACCGAGCAGAGCACCCAGAGCCTGCGCCAGCAGGACCAGGAGCTGGAACAGGCCGCCACGGCGGTTACCGAGATGACCACGGCGGTCGAGGAAGTGGCGCGCAATGCGGTGTCCACCTCCCAGGCGGCCAGTGCCTCCAATGCCTTGGCCGAACAGAGCCGCCAGCAGGTCGCCGACAACATCGACGGCACCCAGGCCATGGCTCGCGAAGTGGCGATCAGCGGCGAGCGCCTGCAACAGCTGGCGGTGCAGATTCGCGAGATAGGCACGGTGCTGGAGGTGATCCGTTCGGTGTCGGAGCAGACCAACCTGCTGGCGCTCAATGCCGCCATCGAGGCGGCGCGTGCCGGCGAGGCCGGGCGCGGGTTTGCGGTGGTGGCCGATGAGGTCAGGACCCTGGCCTACCGCACGCAGCAATCGACCCAGGAAATCGAGCAGATGATCAACAGCGTGCAACAGGGCACCCAGGCGGCGGTGGACTCGATGCAGGCCAGTACCGGCCGCGCGCAGTCCACGCTGGGCATCACTCAGGCGTCAGGCCAGGTGCTGGAGGGCATCTACACGGCCATCGGCCAGATCAACGAGCGCAACCTGGTGATTGCCAGCGCGGCAGAAGAGCAGGCCCAGGTGGCCCGCGAGGTGGATCGCAACCTGCTGAACATTCGTGAATTGTCGGGCCGCTCGGCGGCGGGCGCCGAGCAGACCCGCGTCGCCAGCCATGCGCTGTCGCAGCTGGCCACGCAACTGACCACGCTGGTCATGCGTTTTATCGTCTGAGGTGCGGCGCCGGTTCGCTGGCAAAGCCGGCGCCTACAGGGCACCGCGCCCCTTCAGAACCACTCCCGACGCTCCTCGAACGCGGCCCGGATCATGGTCACCAGCACCTGCACCAACGCCGCCTGCGCCGCACGCTCATGCACCGCCAGCCACACCGTGCGGCGCATCGGCGCCTCCAGCAACCCCGGCAATGCCAGCAGGCCACGGTCCAGCTGCGCCGCATAATGCGGCAGCAAGCCGATGCACGCGCTGCACTTGATCAACTGGCTGAACAGGTCGTAGCCCGGCACCCGCGTCACCCCCGCCTCGCGCTCGCTCAACAGGCGGTTCCACGGCGCCAGCGCCGCCACCTGGGCCTCGCCCTGCCACTGCACCAGCATGTAGTCGCGCAGGTCGTCCCGGCACACCGGCCGGTTGCTCTCGCGCGAATAGCGCTTGGCAATGTGCGGGTGATACTCCAGCTGCGCCAGGCGCGTCGGCGCCTCGCCGGCAAACCCCGGCAGCGGCACGCTGCCCGCCTCGTCATCGAGCCACAGCACCACATCGGCCTGCGCCAATCCCTGTGCATCCAGGCCGCTGACGTCCAGGCGGATCCCGGCGTTCTGGCGCACGAAGGCCACCAGGTTGCGCGCCAGAATGTCCTGCATGATCGGTTCGGCCACCGCCAGGCGCACCAGCACCGGCGCATCCAGCGCGGTCATGGCCTGTGGCTTGCTGCTCAGGCTCGACTGCAGCAACGCCTGCAACTGGCGCCCCTCGCGGCTGAGCACCAGGGCATGGCCGCGGTTGACGAACAATGGATACCCCACCCGCGCTTCCAGCTGCGCCAGCTTCTTGCGCAACAGGGTGGACTTGAGGTTGAGGCTGCGCGCAGCCTGCATGAAGCAGCCGCACCGCGCACTGGCCAGAAAACAGCTGAGCATCTGCTCGTCCTGCACCCAGCCCAGCCCGGCCCGCACCTTGGCCAGCGGCTCGGCCGGCGGATAATCGGGCACGTAGTGCGGCATATCGAACATCGGCATCCTCGCCTCCTGCCGGGCCCCGGCCAGGGCCCGCTCTTCCTTGATCGACGCCGCCTAGCGGCTGGCGTCCATGACCTGATTGAGCGCAGCGCCATCGATACTCAGCGTCGCGCTGTTGAACATGCCGTCCACGTAGGCCCGGGCCACCTGTTCCTGGCGCTGGGCGCGCAACAGGTCACGCAGGCTGTCGCGCACCTCGTCCAGGCTGGCCACACGCGGCGGCTGCACCTCGATGAGCTTGACGATGTGAAAGCCCGCCGCACTCTGCAACGGCTCGCTCACCGCCCCTTCCTTGAGCTGCGGCACCGCATCGCGCACCTGCGGCAGCAACTGGCTCAGCGGCTGCAGACCACTGTCGCCGCCACGCTGCGCGCTCTCGCGG
This sequence comes from Pseudomonas sp. MF6396, assembly GCF_002018915.1. Taxonomy (NCBI): domain Bacteria; kingdom Pseudomonadati; phylum Pseudomonadota; class Gammaproteobacteria; order Pseudomonadales; family Pseudomonadaceae; genus Pseudomonas; species Pseudomonas sp. MF6396. The sequence goes on from NZ_MVOK01000007.1 coordinate 255,532, forward strand.
TCCTGCGAGTTGGCCCTGGCCAGCGCGGCAAAGTCGGCATTGGCAGCCTGGGCCTGCTTGCTCAGGGCCAGCGCCTGCTTGCGCACGCGTGCCACCGACTGCTCGTCCGGCACCGCCAGGAAGATCTGGCTCAGGTGATAGCGCGTGGGCAGTTGCAGGCTGGCCTTGCCGTTCTCGTAGGCCGCCTGCAGTTCAGCCTCGCTGGGGTAGTCGGCCGGTACCTGGCTGACCGAGTTCAGGTAGTCGCGCAGCACGATCTGCTCCACCACCGCATGGGTCTGCGCCTGCACATCGGGACGCTCCGACCAGCCCTGGGCCTGGGCCTGCTGGTACAGCGCCTTTTCCGCCAGGCGCGAGCGAATCCAGCCCTCCAGGGCCTGGCGATTGCCGCTCAGTTCCTCGCGCGCCGGCGCCGGCAGCTTGGCGAACAGCGCCTTGAGCTCCTCGACGCTGACCTGCTGGTCGCCCAGGCGCGCCAGCGCCGGCCCCGCATCGCTCGCCACAGCGGCAACCGCCGGCGCTTTCGCGCTGGCTGCCACCGGGTCATCCCCCGTGCGCAGTGCCAACACCACTGCCACGCCCAGAACGGCCAGCGCGCCCGCGCCGGCCCACAGCGTACGTCGAGTCACGAAGCGCTCACCGCTTCAGCCCCGGCCACCGCCTCGTCCTGCACCTGGGCCACGTTGCGGCTGTAGTCGCGCAGGTACACGATGAACTCCTGCAGCAGGCGGTCCCACAGCACCAGGCTGCCCAGCAGGTGCTTGTGGCTGACGCCGTCGGCCACCATCACGTCCATCTCCATCACCAGGAACTCGCCCTGCACCGACAGCCGCGCGAAGCGGCGCGACACGTTCCAGCGTTCGGCCAGCCCGGCCGGCAGTTCACCCTGGATACGCAGGGCGCAGCTGTAGGTGAAGTCGAGGAACTCGCCCTCGCGCTCGGCACGGTTGCCAAAGCGCACCGCATAGCCCACGCCCTGGCTGGCACTGAGCAGTTGCACCACGGCATTCTGCTCGCTGCGATTGACTCGGCAACCTGCATCCTGCAACAGGGTGGTCAGAGAGTCGGCGCTGACGGTTTCGATCAGTTGGTTGTCGCTCATGGCTTCGCTTCCTTGTGTCAATTGACTTGCGGTTTGCTGCCGCCCTGCGCGGCATCGAACTGGGTCTGGTACAGCTGATCGCCGTAGGCCTGGGCAAGTTCCTCGAACTTCACCCGGGCGCCCCCGGCAAAGGGTTGGCGCATCTTCATCACATCCGCCACATCGATCTTTTCGTAGGCCGCAAGAATCCCCTTGGCGACCCCGTACATCTGCTGATTCTTTGCCGAACACGCCAGCACCTGCTGCTCGCGCTCGGCCAGGCTGGCGGCCAGGCGCGCACGCTCGGCTTCCTTGGCCTTGGCCATGCCCAGCAGCTCGTCGTAGGCCTGCTTGTACTTGCCCAGTTGCGCGTTGCTGCTGGCCACCAGCGCCTGCGCCTGGCCGTGCAGGGCCTGCTGCTGGCCCAGCAGCTGCTCGGCCTGGCCACGGGCCTGGGCCAGTTGCGCGATCAGTTGCTGCACCTGGGCCTGGGCCGCATCGCGTTGCTGCTCGGTGCTCTGGCGCGCCGCCGAAGCCTGCGCCTGTTCGCTCTGCAGCGCCTGCAACTGCTGGGTGGTACTGCGCAGCTGGGTGCGCAGGCGCTCTTCCATGCCTTCGGCCGCAGCCGCCCCCGCCCAGCTCACGCCCAACGCCACCAGCAGGTACGAACAACAGGCCCGATAGGCTCGCTTGTTCATGCTCTTTCTCCCTGTGCGCGCCTGCTAGAAGCGCGTGTTGACTTCAAGTTGTAGCACATCGATATCGAACGGCGCGCCGTAGACCGCCTCGGTACTCATCCAGCGCGCCGTGGCGTACACGTTCTGGTCCAGGCCGTAGTTGGCACCGAGGATGTAGCCCTTGGCGTTGGTGCCGCCCAGGTGGAACGAGGAATCGTTGAAGCCGTCGGGCAAGGCATCGGGCTGGATGTGCTTGTAGCCGGCGAACAGGTTCCAGTCGCCCTGCTTTTTCAGCTCCAGCGCGTTGCCCAGGGTGAACTGCACCATCCACGCATTGGCACCGCTCTTGATGTTGCCGTCGCTGTCGAGGTTGTTGGCCAACTGGCCGGCCGAACGCTTGCGCATCTCGCCTTCGTCGTAGGCCAGGTTGTGGATGTAGTTGGCCTGGCTGCGCAGCTTGAAGTCGTGCGGCAGCTCGGTGTCCCATACCGCGTTCAGGTCCAGCAGGTTGAACTCCGACGCCAGCCCCACGAACTGCGGCTGCGGGGTGGCGGCCGGGTTGGCCGGGTTGGGCGTGATGTCGCGCAGCAGGAACAGCGTGTTGCCCTTCTGCATGAAGGTCGGGCGGCTGCCGTCACTGTCGCAGCCGGGGTCGCCGTTCCACGGCTCGCATGCCCCGGAGCGCTCGCCGGCAATGTCGTCGAAGCGGTAGTAGGCCAGCGCGCCCTTGAGCCGGTTGCTGTCGTTGATCTGCCAGTTGGCGCCCAGCTGCGCGCCGTACAGCCACTTGTTGTCGCTGCTCTCCTTGTCCAGCCCGTTGCTGCTGGCGGTGTCGGCGCTGTACTCCACCGGGAACGCGCCGAGGGTCCCGAACAGGCTCAGGCTGTCGCTCAGCGGCTGGTTGAACAGGGCCGCCACGCCGTCGAAGTTGAGGTCGTTGGAATACAGCATGTCGGTGGACATGAACGGGTTGGCGATACGCCCGCCGGTCAGGGTCACGCGCTCGCTCGCCACCCAGCTCAGGTAGCCCTGGTCGAGCCACAGGTCCTTCTTGCCGAAGCCGCCGCCCAGGGTCTGGGTGGTGGACACCGGGCCGTTGTCGCTGCCGGTGCCGATGCGGATACCCGCCGTCCAGCTCGGCGACAGCACCGCCTTCAGGCCCAGGCGCGCGCGCAGGCGCAGCAGGTTCTCGCGGTCTTCGCGGGTATTGAGCAGCGGCGGCAGGTTGCGCCCGTTGTTGGGGTTGACGTCGTAGGGGCCGTCGGCGTTGAGCTTGGCGAAATCGATGATCTGGTTGCTGTTGTTGCCCGAGAAGTAGCGCGACTCGTCGCGCAGGCGCACGTCGCCATCGAAGCTGATGCGCGAGGCCCAGTCGGGGAAGGTGTTGGGCGCGGCCCAGTTCTCCTGCCTGGCCTGGGCCATCACCTCGGCCTTGACCTCGTCGCGGATCTGGTCGCGTACGATGGCCGGCACATACTGCACGCGCACCTCGCCATTGGCCGCCGGCACCGCCGCCACGCTGGCGCGGGCCTGCACAGCCTCGCTTTCGGCCTGGTCGATCAGGGCCTGGGCCTGGTCCTGCTTGAGCACACCCTGCTGCACCAGCAGGCGGATCAGGTTGATCGTCGCGTTCTGCGACGGCGCCGGGGTCTGCGCCACGGCCGGACCGACCGCCGCGGCGACCACCAGGCCGACTGCCAGGGTCAATCGGTTCACTGAGCACATCATGGATTTACCGCTCCTGTTGGTAAGTCGTGCGTCGTAGGGATCGGGCGCCGGGTTCATCCGCGGCGCCCCTGCAAGGCGATGCGCACCGGCAGGGTCAGGCTCGCCGGCGGGCGCTGGGTCATGGCCGGGGCGGCGCGCAATGCGGCCAGCACCTGGGCGTCCACCGCGGCATCGCCGCTGGAGCGCACTAGCTCGACGCGGGTCACCTCGCCGGTTTCGCTGAGCCAAACATCGCCCTGCAGGTTGAAGGTCAGGTTGCGCAGCTCGGGGTTGTCGCGCAGCAGGCGCTGGAAGGCATACGCCAGGAACTGGCCGTAGCTGCCGCTGCCCAGCCCGCCACCGCCGCCGGCCATGCCGCCGCCCTTGCCGGCACCGATGTTGAAAGCGTCCCCGCCCGCCTGTGCATCGCCGTCGATCTGCATCGGGTTTGCCATGTCATCGGCCGGGCTCGGCGGCGCCTCCTCGGCCGGCTTGACCTCCTCGGCCTCGGGCACCGGCTGCGGCTCGACAATCTTCTCTTCCACGGGCGGCTCCGGTTCCTTGGGGGGCTCGGGGGGCGGCGGCGGT